>JAJZKJ010000401.1 GCA_021804195.1 Acidobacteriota bacterium | reverse complement strand
TTCTTCTCAAACCGCTGGCTCGCCGAGTCACATTTGTACTACTGATGTTGCTGCGAATGCTGGCCAAGCGACAACTGCTGCGATCCCATGAGCCATTGCGTTCGGCGCTCGCCGCCAGCCGCACCGCCGCGATCACCTGGAACGACGAAAGCCTCCGCCAACAGAAGGAGTTCTACGCCGCCGCGCGCAAAACCTGTGAGGCCGAACTGCAGAAACTCAGCGAGAAAGCCGCAGCAGTTCTGCAAAGTAATAAGCAAAAGCGCGATGAACAAATGGCCAAGGTGCAGGCCGAATACGATCGCAAACTTGCCGATATCGAGGCGCAACGCGCCGCCGCCCTGCAGACGCTTGAGCAAAGCGCCTCGGCCGCCAAAACCGCATTGGATAAAAAACGCTGCGCCGATGACCAGAATGTGCAAGGACAGTATGACAACGCCATCGCCAGCGCCACAGCCACGCGCCAAAGCGCCATGACCCGTCTGGAGCAGCGCCTTCGTGACGGCCTTACTCATACGCAGGGCCAGGCGATGTCATCCGCCGGCGGAACCTCTGCCGCCATAGCCGGCGAAAAAGCAAGCGCAGCGACCGCCTCGCCAAGCGTACAGACCTGGCGGCCCGCCGAGACTTTTCCCGCGATGCTGCCCTTTGGAGAAATGCGCATCAACCTCAAACAAATTGTTGATGCCGCCAACGCCAGCGGCCCCGTAAAGCTGCAGTTTCCGGCGGAGTTTGCCACTCCCGCCGCCCTGAGCTTTCCTTATGGGGCTTCGCTGCTGGTACAGCACGAGCGCAGCGGCCGCGAGCGGGCCATTTCTTTGCTGCAGGCCGTCATGCTGCGCATCTTGACCGACCTGCCTCCGGGGCGTGCGCGCTTTACCATGATAGACCCCGTAGGCCTTGGCCAGAGCTTTGCAGGTTTTATGCGTCTGGCAGACCACGACGACGCGCTGGTAGGCGGCCGCATCTGGACCCAACCCGATCAAATTGAGCAGCGCCTCGCCGATATGACCGAGCACATGGAAACGGTCATTCAGAAGTACCTTCGCAACGAATTTGCCACCATAGATGATTACAACGCCCAGGCCGGCGAACTGGCCGAACCCTATCGCTTTGTCGTCATCGCCGATTTTCCCGCGGGGTTTTCTACCGATACCTACCGGCGGCTTGCGAGCATTGCCGCAACCGGCAGCCGCTGCGGCGTCTATCTGCTCATTGCCGGCGAACTCCAGCCGCCTGCGGGCGCGGCCGGCATCTTTAAGGATATCGCCGCCCATGCGGTGCAAATCGTGCAGGAAGCGGATGGTTTTCGCTGGAAGGATGAGGTGTTCGGGCAGTTTCCGCTGCAGGTGGCCTCGCCGCCGCCCGAAGAGATTCTCACGCCGCTTCTCGATAAACTAGGCCAGGCCGCCAAAGCCAGCCAACAGGTTGAGGTTGACTTTGACACCATCGCCCCAAACGAAAGCGAGTTTTGGACCAGCGACAGCGCAGCCGATTTAACTGTGCCGATCGGCCGTATGGGCGCAACACGCCTGCAGCTTTTGCGCTTTGGCAAAGGCGTCGCACAGCATGCGCTTATCGCCGGCAAAACCGGGTCGGGCAAATCAACCCTGCTTCACGCCATTGTCTGCAACCTTGTCATGTGGTACTCCCCCTCGCAGGTGGAGCTGTATCTGATTGACTTCAAAAAGGGCGTGGAGTTTAAAACCTATGCCAGCCACAAACTTCCGCATGCCCGGGCCATTGCCGTCGAAAGCGACCGCGAGTTTGGCTTAAGCGTGCTTGAACGGCTTGATGCCGAGCTTGCCCGCCGCGGCGAACTATTTCGTGCTGCGGGCGTGCAGGACCTGCCCTCCTATCGCCGCGCCGAGCCAGGCCAGACCATGCCGCGTGTGCTGCTGGCCATAGATGAGTTCCAGGAGTTTTTCTCCGAAGACGATACGCTGGCCCAGCAGGCCGGCCTTCTGCTCGATCGGCTCGTCCGCCAGGGGCGTGCCTTCGGCATTCATCTGCTGCTGGGTTCGCAAACCATCGGCGGAACATCGGGCTTGGCGCGCAGCACCATCGGCCAGATGGCTGTACGCATCGCACTGCAGGTAAGTGAAGCTGACTCGCAACTTATTCTCGGCGACAATAACTCCGCGGCGCGACTGCTTTCGCGTCCGGGAGCCGCCATTTACAACGACGCCGGCGGCCTCGTGGAGGCCAACAGCCCCTTCCAGGTGGCATGGCTGCCTGATGAAAAACGCGACGTGTATCTCGATAAAGTGCATGCGAAGGCCAACGCCGTTGCAGGTGCGGCCACCGCCCCCGCCGTCGTATTTGAAGGCAACGCCCCCGCAGACCCCGCCGGCAATCAAAACCTCATTGCGGCTTTAAGCGCCGCGCCGACGAGCGCTCCACCCAGCGTACGCGCCTGGATCGGCGAACCGGTCGCCATTAAAGAGCCAACCGCCATAACCCTCCGCCGCCAGAGCGGGGCTAATGTGCTGCTGGTGGGCCAGCAGGAAGAGCAAGCGCTTTCGGTAATGGCCTGGTCGCTGATTTCGCTGGCCGCGCAGTACCCACAGGGCGCAGCGGAGTTTTATGTTTTTGACGGCTCCCCCGCCGACTCTTACCTGCTGGGCACTTTCGAGAGGGTGAAATCCGCCCTTACCAGCCCGATGAACTTGGTGGAATGGCGCAGCACCGGCGATGTCATAACCGATTTGGCCGCCGATGTAGCCCGTCGGCTGGAGTCGCCCGAGGCTTCCGCCGTGGACCGATTTATTATTATTTATGGATTACAGCGATACCGCATGTTGCGAAAGAGCGAAGATGATTTCAGCTTTTCTTCCGGCGGCGAGGAAAAAAAGGCCGATCCTGCGAAAGACCTTGTTTCGCTTTTACGCGACGGCCCGGCGGTAGGCGTGCATGTGCTGGCCTGGGTGGATACGCTTGCCTCACAAGAACGCACCTTTGAACGCGGAACCATGCGCGAGTTTGACTATCGCATTTTGTTTCAGATGAGTGCAGCGGACTCCAGCAGTCTCATTGATTCGCCTGCGGCCAATAAACTCGGCTTTTACCGCGCCCTTGCCTGCAGCGAAGAACAGGGCGGCACCGAAAAGTTTCGGCCCTAC
>JAJZKJ010000400.1 GCA_021804195.1 Acidobacteriota bacterium | reverse complement strand
CCATTGAGGCGTTCATTGCCACATACAGCCAGAATGCCAAGCCGTTCAAATGGCGGAAACGAGAAGTGAAGGGGTCTCAACTTAGAAATACTATCGTTAATTTATGCAATTAATCACTAGATTCACGACCACCCAGCCGGCTTTGTTGGCCCCCTCGTCAACACCGGCTGCGAATCTGCGGAAAAACATTCGCTCGGCGCCAGGAAGCGGGCCAAGGCGGTGTCCAGCTCCGCTATGGTTCCCGGATCGGCGCTCAGCGCCGCCATCACGCAAATAGGCTGCGGCTGACGGCCGCAATCGATCCGACGATATTCTCCAGGCGGCGGGGCAGCCGTCAAGTCGGATCACCTGAGATGGTACCATAACTCCACAGTCTTCAACGTAGCCGCTGATCAGTATCAGAAGGATTTTGGCGGCCATCGAGCATAGTCCAGGCCGGCCCCGATAGCCGGGTACATGTTCGTAGTTGAGCCCAACCGGCGGCGAATGGTGCAGGACCGCGGCGCACAGGTGTTTCGTTGACCATCGGGACGGGAACCCCGCGTTTGGATGAGCGTGCGCTCGCCGTAAGAGCGGACATGCGCCTGCTCCGTAGAGCCCCGTTGCAAGCCCAAGCACGCTTGGGTAATACTGCAGGCAGGGGGACCGGCTACGCAGGTGGGGTACGGTTCGTTCTCTATCCGCAGGAACATGTTCCTCGTTATGCCCATGGGCTGGCGGGTAACGCGGAGAGCATCGTTGATCGGGGATGGACCGAACCGTCGCCTTAGCCGACTGGCATGATGCGGTGCCCCGGCGGGTCAAGAACAGCGGCGTGCGAAGGGCGCCGTCCGCCGCCGCGTAAAATTTTGAATCGCTCGTGGCCGCAGGGGAAAAAAGATATGATGGATACGCACCTTGTACCGAACAGCACGTTATCCACACCCATTGACGCCGCCATCGACTGCCATAGCGCCTTGCAGGACGGGGGACGACGGACAGTCCGGGCGGGTTACAATCATCCCTGGAACAAATTATGGGTCACGCTTTCCAACGGCATAACGGTTCTAAATCCACCGGCATTACTGCGAGGCCTGCAGAGCGCCACATGGGAAAGGCTTGGCGCGGCAAAAATTATGCGGCCAGGCACGAGCGTTCGTTGGCCCGTGCTTCAGGTGGATCATCTTGTTCCCGAGCTGCTGCGCGGTATGTTTGGAACGCGGCGCTGGATGGCAACCATCGGAGGCCAAGGGCGACCCGTCGCGGACTGGCGCTAAGCGCTCCGCCGCACGCTGGAACGGGCGCCGGGGCGGGCGCCCGGTCTACCGCGGCGCTGGCGCCCGTACCGACCGGGCAGCGCATGTTCCAGCATACTTGAAGGAGTGGATAATAATATGAAAAGCTATACCGAATATCTCACCTTAAATGTTCCGGAACGGGTGGGGTTCGTGAACCTTACGCCACAACTGGTAAAAATCCTTGCCAAAAGCGGCATTCGCGAGGGATTGCTCCTCTGCAATGCCATGCATATCACCGCTTCGGTTTTCATCAACGACAACGAATCCGGCCTGCATCGTGATTATCAGCAGTGGCTGGAGCGGCTGGCGCCGCACGCACCTGTGGAACAATACCGCCACAATGACACCGGTGAAGACAATGCCGACGCCCATTTGAAACGCCAGGTTATGGGCCGCGAAGTGCTGATCGCCATCACGCAAGGCCGACTCGACTTCGGCCCCTGGGAACAGGTCTTCTATGGTGAATTCGACGGACGCAGGCCCAAACGGGTACTGGTCAAAATAATCGGGGAATGAGGCCGAATTACCATTCGCCGGTCCTTTATCTAAAGTAGTTCAAAAGGTGAGCCATGCACTATGTTTCAGCCACCGATGCCAGGTAGCATCTGCTGGTCCTGCTGGACACAGCCCAGCGTGAACCGGTGATCATCCGCCGCCGGAACTGCAACACCGCGGTTCTGCTATCCACGTGGGAATACCATCGCCTACGCGCCCGGAATGCCGCCGAGTTTCAACGTTTCTGCGACCGCGTTGCTCGGCGCGCCGCCGTCCGGGGAATGACGCAGGAAAGGCTGGCCGAGATCCTCGTCGATGACGAGTAGCCAGCGCATCGTCGTCGATAATGACGTTCTTATCAGCCGCCTTCTCATCCCAGCGTCTGTGCCGGGGCAGGCGATGTGCAAGTGTGCAAGGCTGTTGATACAGCCCAACTTCTGATATCTGACGCCACACTGGCCGAGCTTGTAGCCGTTCTGTCCCGACCGAAATTCGACCCATATATCACGATTCGCGATAGGCAGAAATTTGTGTTGATCCTTGGTCGCGTGGCGGAGCGCGTGGCGATCACACAGACCGCCCGTGCTTGCCGGGGTCCGAAAGATAATATGCTTCTTGAGCCCACCATTAATGGCCGGGCGGATTGGGTGGTGACAGGTGATCGCGACCTGCTTGCGCTTGGCATATTTCAGGGAATTCCGATTCTCACGCCAGCCCGTTATGTGGCGTCCTCAGTGAGAAACAGTCTGTGCCTGTGTCGACCTTAATGTGGCCCTACTACCATCCTCCTGCCGCCGTTATTTTTACAGTTCTGCAAACTGCATCAGTTCGACTTGTTTTCCCTGACGCGGCATGGTTATTTCGGCATATTCAGACAGACCGGCTTGAGCCATGGTGGCGCGCACCGTCGCGGCGCTGTAGACGCCGGTTTCAGAAAGCAGGTCCCAAAATACTTCGCCCGCACTGCGCGTCCCTTCCAATGGCGCAATGGCTTTTTGGAAAGGCTGGATGCGACCGGCATGGTTTTCGAATACGCCGTCTTTCTCCGCCCAAGTACAGACGGGTAGACTTACGGCAGCCCGTTCCACCAACCCGTCGGGGCGGGTGCTTAAAACCGCCAAATTTTCCAGGCCGCTCATCAGCTCGCCCAGCCAGGCGTCGTGTTGGGCGAAGGGGTCGGCGATAACCAGGGCCGCCGCCATCTGGCCGGCTTTGATTTTGGTCCCCAGCTCCGTCAGGGTGCAGGTGTGGCCCCCGAAATATGCCAGCACTTTTTCCGCCCCGCGGCGATTAGGGGCTTTTTCCGCGCGCAGGACGTAGTTGACCGCTCCGGTGCTGGGATTTTTGAAAACC
>JAJZKJ010000399.1 GCA_021804195.1 Acidobacteriota bacterium | reverse complement strand
AGGGAACCTCGAGCGCGAGGCGCAGCGTCCAGAGGTCTTCCGAGACGTCACGGCGGCCGGTGACGCGGGCGCGCAGGTATTTGTTAGGGTCCATAAAATGATGGGAAAAAAGAATGCAAATTGGCGGTCTTGCCCGCTCACCATTATTGTAATGGAAGCGGGTGCATGGCAATTTGTCATTTATGCGCCGCCTCATGAAGATAAAATAGTGGGCATGCAAAAAAGCGAACTGCTGCGGTTAGCGGGCTCGATGGAATGGAGCCGCGAGCGCATTCTGGCCATGCTGGAGAAGGTTTCCGACGCGGATCTGGATGCGCCGCGCGGGGGCAGCTTCGGCAGCCTGCGCGCCACGCTGGCGCATCTGCTGGGCGCCGAGCAGGTCTGGGGCGCGCGGCTGCACGGCCGGGCGCGGGGCATGCCGCAGCCGGACGCGTATCCCACCCGCGCCGCCGCCGGCGCCGCCTGGCGCGAGGCCACCGCGGTTTTGCTGGCGTATCTGGAAAAGCTGCCGGAGGGCGAAGTCACGGGCGAGATTCAATACGCCAACCTGAAAGGGCAGATGGTTGCCAGCCGCATCCACGAAATTTTTCTGCAATTATTCGCCCATCACGCCTACCATCGCGGCCAGATTGTCTATATGCTGCGCGAGATGGGACACCCCGTGACGGGCACCGACTTCATGGCCTATTGCCGGCAGCATTAAACTTTTGCCTTTTTTTCCGCCGGCGGGCTGAGCGCGGCGGCCAGCAGCGCCAGCGGCAGCAGCCATAGCCCCAGCTCGGGCCGCAGCGCGGCCTGGCGCGCCAGACCCTGCGTCCAGGGCTTGAGCGCCGGCGCGAGCGCGCCCGCGCGGTGCAGCACGCCGCGCACGTCCTGGCGCACCGTTGCCGTCAGCCAGAGCGCGATGCCGGCCGCATAGCCGGCCGCCGCCGCGCCCGTGATTGCGGCGCCCGCCAGCATCGGGCGCCATCCCCAGAGTCCGGCCAGAATGGCCAGCAGCGTGGCCAGGGCCGCGATATAGAGCGCCGGGGCAATGAACACCGCCAGCTTGAATACCACCGGCGTCGCGT
Organism: Acidobacteriota bacterium; assembly: GCA_021804195.1. The sequence continues at coordinate 2,068 of JAJZKJ010000399.1, read as the reverse complement.
GCCGGGCGCCCAGCCCGCGGCCGATTTCCCGGCGGATCTCCCGTAAATTATGCAGCAGCCGCGCGGGCGAATGCGCATGAACGCGGTGGCGGGCCAGCGCGAAGGCGCCGGAGCGCAGCAACCCGGCCAGGCTCCAATGGCGGGTGGGCGCGACCGGCGAGCGCAGGCTCAGGGCCGGGAGGAAAAGACAGATCAGGGCCAGCCCCAGGGCGGCATAGCCCGTCCAGCTCAGGCACGGACGCGGCATCGCAAAATTATAACGGGAAGGTAAATAATTTGCGTATTTAAAGCTCTAGGCCGCCTTGGCCTGATTGCGCAATTTAAGCACTTCTTTCCGCGTGCGGTCCAGGATCTGCATCGCGGTCTCCAGCTTCCGTTCGGCTTCCTGCCTTCGCTGCACGGAATAGACATGCCGGGCCAGTTCAATCTGCAGAGCCTCGACCTTGCGGTAAGCCGAGCGATAGGCGCGTTCCTGGGGTGTTTCCATAATGAAGGACAATTCTATGCGCTCCCGCCGTCCACCGGCGGGTGTGGAAAGAAAGGGAGCCTCCGTCCGTATGTTCAAAGCTTAACAAAAGCCAGAGTTGCCGCCGGCATCTGGTGGGGAAAATCCTCCCAATGGCGCACCGCCATTCGCAATGGATCCATGTGTATGGAATCTCCGTGCATTGCTCCGGGCTTGGGTGTATGCTGGCATTTTTTCCTGCCTGATGGCGCAAATTTAAATTGATCGGCGATCTCCATAATGGATAAACGTTCCGCCCTTTGCCTCTTTGCCGCATTTGCCCTGGCTTGGTTTTTTCCCCTCGGGTTGCCCGCGCAAGCCGTTTCGCCCAGTCTCTACGCCGGAATGCGCTGGCGGCTGATCGGCCCATTCCGCGGCGGACGCGTGACCTCTGTCGCCGGCGTTCCCGGCAACCCGGCCGTCTATTACTTCGGAACGCCTGGCGGCGGCGTCTGGAAGACCACCGACGGCGGCTGGGTTTACAAGCCCATCTTCGATCAGGAAAAGGATTTTTCCATCGGTGCCCTGGCGCTGGCCCCCTCCAATCCCAATATTGTTTACGTGGGCACCGGCGAGCAGGCGCCCGGCCACGGAATTTACCGCTCCGATGACGGCGGCCAGAGCTGGCGGCATCTGGGCCTGCGCCGCAGCCGGCATATCACGATTTTATTGGTGGATCCGCGCCATCCCAATATCGTGCTGGCCGGCGTCGAGGGCAGTCTGTTTCATAAAGGAGGCGAGCGCGGCGTCTATCGCTCGACCGACGGCGGTAAAACCTGGAAACAGGTGCTGTTTCATGATGCTTATACCGGCATCGTCAATATGGCCTGGGATCCCCGTCATCCCAAAACGGTGTATGCGGCCATGATGATGGACTATGCGCCCCTGCCCGGCGTCAAGCTGCCTGAATTTGCCTCGCCCGAAAGCGCCATCTACAAATCCACCGATGAGGGCAGGCATTGGCGGGAGCTGCCGGGCCAGGGCCTGCCGCCGCGGCATCGCGGCCGCATCGGGCTTACCGTCGTGCCGGGCCACAAAAACCAGGTCTTTGCCATCATGACCCAGGGGCTGTATCGCTCGGAAAATGGCGGCAAAAAATGGATGCGCATTACCACCGATCCCCGGATCAAGGGCAACTGGTATTTTTCCCGCGTCTTTGCCGCCAGCCGCCGGGTCATTTATGTGATGCAGACTTCGATGTACCGCTCGACCGACGGCGGCCGCACCTTCCATTCCTTTAAAGGCGCGCCGGGGGGCGACGATAACCATATTCTCTGGATTGATCCCAACAACCCCAACCGCATCATGCTGGGCAGCGATCAGGGCGCCACGATCACCAATGACGGCGGCCGCACCTGGTCGCCCTGGTACAACCAGCCCACGGGCCAGTTTTATCAGGTCTCGACCGACAATTTCTTCCCTTACACCGTTTATGGCGCGCAGCAGGATAGCGGCACCGCCGGCGTGCTCAGCCGCAGCAACTACGGTGAAATCAGCTTTCGCGACTGGATGCCCATCGGCGGCTTCGAATATTGCTACATCGCTCCCGATCCGCTTCATCCG
>JAJZKJ010000398.1 GCA_021804195.1 Acidobacteriota bacterium | reverse complement strand
CGCAGAGCCGGTCGGCCTCGTCCATATAATGCGTGGTGAGAAACAAAGTCAGGCCCTGCTGATCGCGCAAATGGCTGATCATTTCCCAGACCGACATGCGCGAGACCGGATCGAGGCCGGTGGTGGGCTCATCGAGAAACAGGATTCTGGGCTGATGGATCAGCCCGCGCGCGATCTCCAGCCGGCGCCGCATGCCGCCGGAAAGCGTGCGCGCGTAGGCCTTGGCCCATTTGCCCAGGTTCACCGATTCCAGCAGTTGGCGCGCCAGGGTCTTGCGCCGCGCCCCGGACATGCCGTAGAGCCGGGCATGGATGGTCAGGTTTTCTTCGCAGGTCAGGTCGGGATCGCTGGTCATGTTCTGCGGAATCACGCCGATCGCCTCGCGCACCGCGTACGGGGCCTGCACAATGTCGTGCCCGGCGACGGTGGCCGTGCCGGAGGTGGGATCAATCAGCGTGGTCAGAATCCGGATCAGCGTGCTTTTGCCGGCGCCATTCGGCCCCAGCAGGCCGAAAATCTCCCCCGGCTTGACCGCAAAGCTGATGTCGTCCACCGCGGCCAGCGAGCCAAAGCGCTTGCAGATATGGCGGACTTCAATGCCGGCGGATTCATGCGGCGGTTTGCGGCTGATTTCACTCATCGGATTGGCGGCGCGGCTTAACTTTTTGCCCGCGGCCTTGGCGCCAGCACCCAGCACGTCATGCCCAGAGCCAACTCGCCTTTGGGATTGGCGACCCGCACGCGGATCGCCACCGTGCGAATGTCCCGCCGGGTGCGGCTGACATCGCGCTGGGTGGCAAAGCCGGCTTCGGTGGTTTTGTAATACACGCGCCCGGGCATGATCGCGCCGGAGGGCAGTTTCACCTTCACCGGCTCGTCCAGCGTGATCAGATCGGCTTGCGTTTCGGGCAGGTAGGCATCCACCCAGGTGTCATGCAGATCGTAGATGGTGACCACCGGGCTGGCCGGGTTGACGACTTCGCCCGGATACGCCACGCGCAAATTCACCACTCCCGGCAGCGGCGCCAGCAGGCTCGTCTGTTCCAATTGCGCCTGGGCCAGGGACTGATTGGCCCGTGCCTGCTTTAACGAGGCCAACAGCGCGTCTTGCTTGCCCTGCTGCATTTGAATCTGCAGCTTTTGCGCCCGCGCATTGGCCAGCGCGGCATGAGCCGCGGCCACAAAGCGCTGGGCGCTGGTCACCGCGGCCCGGGCCGCGGCCCGCTGGGCGCGGCTTTCATCCAGCAGCTGGCGCGAATCAATTCCAGCCCGCGCCAGCGGCACGACGCGCCGGTATTGGGCCTCGATCTGGGCCAGATTGGCCCGGCTCTGCGCCAGCTGCGCCCGCGCCTGCCGTTGCCGCGCCTGGGCCTGCGCGATCTGCGCCGGCACGGAGGCGCGCAGCAGCTTCAGTTGCGCTTCGCCCGCGCGCCACTGCTGATACGCCGCCGCCGCGGCCGATTGCGCGCCACGCAGCGAGGCCGATAATTCGTTTTGCTGCAGCACCGCCAGCGGCTGCCCGGCCGTAACCCGCGAGCCGGTATGCACGCTCATGCGGACGATGCGCCCCACGATCTGCGAGCTCACCACCACCACCCGCCCGTCCACGATTCCGGTCAGCACCAGTTGCCGCGCGGGGGGATGAAAATACCGCCAGGCGCCCCAGCCCGCGAGCGCCGCCAGCACGAGGATGGCGAGAAGCCTCAGCCGCTTTTTCATAAAAACCATTGTTATATTAAATGATTGAATTAATCAACGATTATGTAATCAAAACGCGCCGCCGCATTTTCCTCCCTGGTCCGGTTATTTTCCAGCCCGCGTCCGCTACATTGGTATATGCCGGTTTTTCCGCGTGGCGCAGTTCGCTTGATCCTCATTGCCGCCGGCATGGCGCTGCCGCTGGCGGGCCAGGTCCGGGCGAAACAAAAGCATTCCTCCCCGGCAGGGTCCGGCTCCGCGCAAAAACCATCGCCCTTGCGCCAGCAGGTCACGGTGCGGGCCCGGCTGCGCCAGCGCAAAATTGAGCCTGTGCCGGTTGCGGTTACCCATCTGGGCCGCCGCCGGCTTGGAGCAGCCGCGCCGGTCAATCTGGATGGCGTGCTCCATCAGGTTGCCAGCCTCAATAATTTTCGCGATCTCAGCTCGCTTGCCGCCCACCCCACCACCCAGGGCATCTCTTTACTGGGCATTGGCTCAAGCGGCGCCAGCCGGACCCTGGTATTGCTGGATGGATTGCCGCTGAATGATCCCTTTGGCGGCTGGGTGGACTGGCTGCGGGTTCCGGTGGTCGCGCTTGCGAGCGTAACCGTGGTTTCGGCCGGCGCATCCGCGCTCTATGGCAATAACGCCCTGACCGGGGTGGTAAGCCTGCGCACATGGCCCGCCACCAGCCGGGAACTGCGGCTGCGGGCGGGCGGCGGCGCCGAAGGCATGGGCTTCAGCCAGGGCCTGGCGGCCTGGTCGTGGCGGCACTGGAGCGCGAAGCTCAGCCTGAATCAGATCCATTTTGATGGCTATATCCCCGCGGCGCAGCCGGGCAGCGTGGATACCCGCGCCGGCGTGCGCGCCCTCGATGCCGCACCCGAACTGCTATGGACGCCCGATTCGCGCCTGGTCTTGCGGCTGGGCGCGGAAAGTTTCGGCGAGCACCGCACCAACGGAACCCGGCTGGAAACCAATGCCAGTTCGCTGCGGCAAATCAACCTGCATGCCGGCCTGCGGGCCTTTGGGCTCTGGAGCGGCAATGCATTTTATGAAGGCGATGATTTCGGATCCACGTATGCCTCGGTCGCGGCGGACCGCAACTCCGAAAAGCTGGCCCTCTCGCAGCATGTTTTGACCCTCGCCCGCGGCGCTGGGCTCAACGAATCCCTGCCGCGCTGGCGCGGCATCGCCGGCTTTGCCGGCGGCTCCTGGACGCTGGTTTCCGCCGCGGATAATGAAATCGCGCCTCTGGCGCCGCCGGCCAGCCGCCCGCAGAACCGTTTTGGCCGCCAGCAAATTCAGGGAATTTATGCCGGCTTTGATTACACTCCTTCGCCCGCGCTCTGGCCTGCGGACTGGGGAAGGCTGGTGTTGGCCGCCCGCGCCCGGCTTGATCAATGGCGCAATTTTGACGCCTTCCAGGCCATCGGCCAGCATT
>JAJZKJ010000397.1 GCA_021804195.1 Acidobacteriota bacterium | reverse complement strand
CAGCGCTTTGGCTTTACCGAGGTCGAGGAAGCGGGCGAGATTCAGGAAAACGTGCGCTTTATTCTGCCCTCCGAGGTGCTGGCCGCGCCCGCGGCCAACCTCCAATCCCATTAAAAGGAATTTTCATGCCTTCGTCACCCGCCCTGCTTGCTTCCCTGCATAACGTCGCCACACAACTGCGCATTGACTCGATCGAAGCCACCACCGCGGCCGGCAGCGGCCATCCGACCAGCTGCATGTCGGCGGCCGAGATCATGGCGGCGCTGTTTTTCGACGTCATGCGCTATGACCCGAAAAATCCCCAGAATCCCGACAGCGACCGCTTTGTGCTCTCGAAAGGCCATGCCGCGCCGGTGCTCTATTCAGCCTGGGCCGAAGCCGGTTTTATTCCCCGGACCCGGCTGACCACGCTGCGGCGGTTTGATTCCGATCTCGAAGGCCACCCGACGCCGTTATTGAAATTTGTCTCGGTGCCCACCGGCTCGCTCGGCCAGGGATTGCCGGTGGGGCTGGGCATGGCGCTGGCCGCGCGCATGCAGGGACGCGATTACCGCACCTATGTGCTGATGGGCGACGGGGAAAATGCGGAAGGCTCGGTCTGGGAAGCGGCCGAAGTCGCGTCCTTTCATAAAGTGGATTCACTGTGCGCCATCGTGGACGTAAACCGGCTGGGCCAGAGCCAGCCCACCATGCTGCAGCACGAGATGGAAATTTACCGCCAGCGCTGGAGCGCTTTCGGCTGGAATGCGCTGGTGGTGGATGGCCACGATCTGGCCGACCTGCTCAACGCCTTCGCGGAAGCGAAACAGACGTCCGGCCGGCCGGCCGTCATTTTAGCCCGCACCTTCAAGGGCCGCGGCGTCTCCTTTTTAGAAGACAAGGAAAACTGGCACGGCAAGCCGCTTAAACCGGGCCAGGAAACCGACCAGGCGCTGGCCGAGCTGCGGGCGCAGATGCAGGCCAATGCCGGACCCGCGCCCACGCCGCCGCCGCCGGCGCGCAGCCAAGCGGGATTTCCCCCGCCCCAGCCCATGCCGGGACCCCGGTTCAGCCAGCCATTGGCCACACGCGAAGCTTTCGGCCAGGCGCTGGCCGCGCTCGGTCAGGCCGATGCCCGCATTGCCGCCGTGGATGGCGACGTCAAGAACTCGACCTATACCCAGGATTTTGAAAAAGTCGAAAAGCCGCGCTTTGTCGAGGGCTATATCGCTGAACAAAACATGGCCGGCATGGCGATGGGACTGGCCGCCGCGGGACAAATTCCCTACGTTTCCACCTTTGCCTGCTTTCTCACCCGCGCCGCCGATTTTATACGCCTGGCCGGACTGGCGCAGTCGAATGTGAAGTTTGTGGGCACGCACGCCGGGGTTTCCATCGGCGAAGATGGCGGCTCGCAGATGGGCCTGGAGGATCTGGCTTTGTTCCGCGCGCTGCCCGAATCGGTGGTGTTGTATCCCAGCGATCCGGCCAGCACCTGGCGCGCGGTGGAACTCGCGGCACAATTTCATGGCGTTGCTTATATCCGCGCCGGCCGGCCCAAGGCGCCGATCCTATACTCCAATGAGGAAACCTTCGCCCTGGGTCAGGCGAAGGTGCTCAAGCAGAGCGCAAACGACGCGGCCACGGTGGTGGCCGCGGGCGTGACCTTAACCGAAGCCCTGGCCGCTTATGAGCAGTTGAAAGCCGCGGGCATCGCCATCCGCGTGGTGGACCTGTTCAGCGTGCGGCCGGTGGATAAGGCGACGCTGCTGGCATCGGCAAAGGCGACGCGAAACATTGTGATCACGGTGGAAGACCATCACCCCGCGGGCGGTTTGGGCGACGCGGTCTCTGAAGCCGTCAGCCCGGAAGGAGTGCGCGTGATCCGGCTGGCAGCGCGCGTGATGCCGCACAGCGGCAAGCCTGAGGAATTACTGCATCAGCAGGGCATTGACGCGGCGGGAATTATAGCCGCGGTCAAGCAGCTGAAATAAAAGATCACCCTCAATATCGTTTCAGGCCTGGCTGGAAAGCAGAATTTTAAGGCTGCCGCGGCGGGCGGCCTGGCGCAAGGCTTGCGGAGCGCGCGCCAGCGGCAGCACATCTTCAATCAGGCTTTCCACTTCCAGGCCGCGCGCCAGCAGCCGCAGGGCCAGATCCATGGGCCCGCAGCGCGAGCCCACCAGCGTGATCTCATCCACGATCCAGGGCGCGGTGTCGGCTTGCAGCTTGCCGTGCACCGTGGATTTCATCACCACCGTGCCGCGCGGACGCACCAGTGCGAGCGCCGCCGCCAGTCCCGACTGCGACCCCGTGGCTTCAATCACCACATCCCACTCCCGCCGGCCCAGCCTCGCCCCGCTCAGCCGGGTTTCCACGCCCCAGCGGCGGGCCAGCGCCAGCTTTTCGCGATGATGGCCCGCCAGCAGCACGGTGCGCGCCGTTTTCCCGAGCTCGCGATGCAAAACCTGCGCGATCAGCAGGCCCAGCTTGCCATCGCCCAGCACCAGCACGCGGTCGCGCGCGGCGAAACGCACTTGTTTCAGAACCTGACAGGCCGCGGCCAGCGGCTCGGTAAAAACCGCGGCCTGATCGGAAATGCGCGCCGGCACGGCATGCAGGTTGCAAACCGGCAGCGTGATTTCTTCGGCGTGCGCGCCGGGGTGATTGACGATGCCTAATACCTTTCGCCGGCGGCAGTGAGAGGCGAAGCCGCGCGCGCAGAGATCGCATACGCGGACATGGCCCAGTCCGCGGCAGGTAAGATTGATTTCTCCCACCACGCGCCGGCCCCGCCAGCGCGCGTCCCGCACGCCGGTATCGAGCACGCGGCCCACGAACTCATGCCCCGGAACGCCATGAAAGCCATAATATCCACGCAGCAGTTCAAGGTCGGTATTGCAGATGCCGCTCGCCAGCACCTGAATGCGGGCCCAGCCCGGCGGCCGGCGCGGGCGCGGCACATTGCGCAGATCCGCGGCGCCGGGAGTTAAATATAAGGCGTCCATAACCCGTTACCGTCCGAAACAATGAGCGGTAGTGCGATGTGATTCGGGGCGCATGGTGCTCAGGCAATTGCATCCATGATGCCTGCCAGGAACCCGGCAAGGTAAACTAAAGATTCATGCCTGCCATTCGCAACATCGCCATTATCGCCCATGTGGACCACGG
>JAJZKJ010000396.1 GCA_021804195.1 Acidobacteriota bacterium | reverse complement strand
CTTCCGATCTGCTGCTTAAAAGAGTGGCAGCGGCGCTGGGAGTTCAGCCTGATTGTGGTAGATCATGATGCTCAGCGTCTGCGCGAAATGGCCGGACAGCCACGAGTTCTGGAAGCCGGCCGCTGGGCTTAAAACAATACCAGGGCGTTGAACTGAAACACAGTGAGTGTGCCGGGCGACGAGCGCCGCAGGTTAGGTTATGCCAGCGTGATCTCAAATACCGTGGCGTAATCCGGCGCCAGCGGATGCCGTGGCGGCTCAATGCGCAGTTCCTGGGCGCTTTGCCGCCAACGCAATGGCTCACCCGAGCCCAGCAGGCGGACGCGGGCGATTTTTCCGGGCCGGGTTTCCGCGTGCAGGCCGAGCGATTGAATCAGGACCGGCTTCGACACTCCGCCCAGGGCAAAGGCGTAAATGACATGACCGGCCTTATTGCGGGTGAAGCGGATGTCGCGGGCATCAAGGTCGCGAATGGATGCGCCCTGAAACGATCCGGCCTTGATCATGTGCGGACCTTCGCCGAAAACTTTCCAGGGGCGTGTGCCGTAAATGGCTTCGCCATTCAGGGCAAACCATTCTCCGATTTTCTCCAGGATCTTTTTCTCTTTGCGGTCAATCGTGCCATCGGGCTTGCCGGGGATATTCAGAATAAAAGTTCCATTTTTGCTGACCGTATCCACCAGCCAGTGAATCACTTCGCGGGGGTGCATATAACCGCCGAATTCACCGGGCTGGTCGAAGAGTTTGCGCTGGTAATGCCAGTCGCCAATGCAGGTTTCCGATTGCCAGGGATAGGGCAGGATGCCGCCCGCCAGGCCACGCTCAATATCGGCCACCACCGATTTAGCCAGACGCGGCGGCACCATTTTGATGGTGATGACATTTTCCATCCGGCCCTGATTGCGGCGCAGGCTCTGGTTATAAACGTAGGCGCCGATATTCATGCCGCCCCAGCCCAGGGGAAACAAGGGGTTATCGAAATAGAGCAGGTCGGGATGGTGCTGATCCATGAGATCGCGGGTGCGATCGTAAAAGTTTTTCACGTACGAAATGTCCGGCAGGGCATTATGCGGATGTTTCGCGCCGTAGAGCTGCTGTGGATCGAGGCCTTCCCACCACTGTCTCTTGCCGTGGCGGCGCGTGAGTTCGCCGTCGTAGGGCTGGCCGGCATAAGGGCCGGAGGCGTCGGCGCCATGCGAGGGCTGAAACCACCACCAGTTACGCGCCTGATGCACGGTCGCGCCCAGGCGCAGGCCGCGCTTGCGGGCCTCCACCGCCCAGGTGCCAATGACGTCGCGATGCGGGCCGAGCCGCGCGGCGTTCCATTCATGATGGCGCGAGGCCCAGGTATCAAAGCCGTCATGATGGTTGGCCAGGGCGATGAAAAATTTGGCACCCGCCTTGACATAGCGGTCCATTAACTCGGACGGGTTCCAGTTCAACAGCGTCCATTGCGCCACCAGGTCTTTGTAGCCGAAGCGCGAGGGCGGGCCATAGTGGGCAAGCTGGTTTTTATACTGTCCCTGGCCGGGCAGGTACATGTTGCGGGCATACCAGTCGCCGTCTTCGGGCACGCATTGCGGGCTCCAGTGATTCCAGATGCCGAATTTCGCGTCACGATACCACTCCGGGCACTCATATTGCAGCAGCGAATCCCAAGTGGGCCGGAACGGACCTTCGCCATATAAATTCGGATAGGGCGACTCCATGGGCACGCCGTCATGCGAGCCCCCCGCCACCGGCAACTCGGGCGGGTCACCCCAGCCGGTGGGCCGCCAGTGGGCGGGGTTTAATTTTTCCGCCACGATTTTGCCCTCGCGCACCGCATAAAACACGCGCTGGTCTTCCGGCGTGGCGCAAAACTGGGCATAGCTGGGGCCGGGCTGGTCGAAGCCGGCCGCGGGCGCGGGTTCCGGCGCGGGAGCAGCCGGAACGGCGGGGGAAGCGGGCTCTGCCTCCGCGGCGCGGGGCCAGATGACAGGAGCGGCCGCGAGGCCGCCAAGGAAACGGAAGAATTTGCGACGGCGCATCATGTTGCCCTGTTAACGGTAAAATCGCTTCATTGTAGCCTAGTTTTCCGGCCGGGGTCAGTATTTGCGCAGCACGCCCAGCAGGCGCCCCTGGATGCGCACCCGTTCGGGCGGAAAGCGCAGGGCGGGGAACTGCGGGTTGGCGGGACGCAGCCAGATGTGGCCGTCGGGGTCCTGATGAAAAATTTTCAGCGTGGCTTCAGAGCCATCAATCAGCGCCACCACGATATCGCCCTCGCGCGCCTGGGCGGTGCGTTCGACCACCACCCAGTCGCCCTCGACAATATGCTCGCCGATCATGCTGTCGCCGCGCACTTCCAGCACGAAGGCGTCGCGGCCGCGGGTGATATCGCCAAGCTGGATCCGGGAACGGCGCTCGATGGCTTCGATCGGGACGCCGGCGGCGATGCGGCCGGCAAAGGGCAGGCTGCCCGCGGCCGGCGGGCGCGGCGCGCGCCGCCGTTCGACCACCGCCAGGGAACGGTATTGCCCGGGCGCGCGCGCGATATAGCCTTTGTCTTCCAGTCCTTTGAGGTGCTTGTGAACCGTGGCCACCGATGACAGCCGCAGGCCGCGGGCCAACTCCTGCAGGCTGGGAGAGTAGCCTTTATCGCGCAGAAACTTCTGCAGGTAGTCGAGCAACTGGCGCTGGCGCTTGGTCAGAGTCACCGCGCCAGCTTAGGCGAATAAAAGGCGAAAGTCAAGGGCGGATCAGTTCGCCTGCGCGGCGGCTTCAAGTTCGGCCAGGATGAGTTTTTTCATGCCCATCATTGCCCGCATGGCGCCGGGATGGCGCAGCAATTCGAATATTTACGTGGGAATGACCTGCCAAGCCAGCCCGAATTTGTCGCGCAGCCAGCCGCAGGAGATTTCCTGGCCGCCCCCGGAGGTGAGGCGGGACCAGTAATAATCAATTTCATCCTGGCTGCGGCAATGAATCACGAACGATACCGCATCGGTAAATCCCTGCGCGGGCCCGCCGTTGAGGGCGGTGAAGCGAACCCCATCCAGCTCAAATGTGATGGTCAGGCCTCCGCCCGCGGGCACGGATGGGGTATCGGCCGAGGCGCGCAGAACACTCAATTGACGTGAGTTGGGGAAACCGAGAGATAAAAAGCCACG
>JAJZKJ010000395.1 GCA_021804195.1 Acidobacteriota bacterium | reverse complement strand
CAGCGCCATCCTGGCGTATTGTTCCGCATAAGCCCTTACCGCATCCACCAGAACCATCGCGCCCGCCCGGCCCGTCGCCAGATTGTCCATGGCCAGCGATATCCTCTCGATACATTCAAAAATAGCGGGCTGTTTTTCGGTGGATTCCTGGTGCTTGCTCCCGATCCCGAGGGCCATCGGGGGACGGGTCGGGGCGCGATCATCTTCCGCGGACCGCCCCGGTTCCTGGACCGAGAGCCAGCGGACGGCCCGCCCCAGGCTGCCATCGGAGAGCCGGGCCAGCAGCTTCGCCTGTGATTGAGTCAGGCCGCGTTGTACGAGCTGCGGGATCAGAACCGCCGGCGGCAGCGATCGAAACGACACCCATTGCGAGCGGCTGCGAATCGTTGCGAGAAGTTCCGAGGGGCTGGTGGTGATCATCACCAGAAAAGATTGCGGCGGCGGTTCTTCCAGCGCTTTGAGCAGCGCGTTTTGCGCCGGCGGCTCCATCAGGTCCGCTTCGTCGATGATGAACCATTTGCCGCGGCCGCGTTGCGAGCGTTTATACAACTTCGGTTCCACACGGTGTTCTTCCGAATCGTCACCGGTTATTTCGCCGCGTATCACGTCGATGCTCAGCGTGGTTCCCTTGGATTTGCCTGAACGATCATGGTAACGAATCAGGTTGCGGTAAATCAGGTGCAGATCGGGATGCGCGCCATGGGCGATCGCCCGGCATGATTCGCACTGGTCACAGGCCAGGATCATATCGAAATCCGGTTCCAGAGCGGGATTGCGCAGTCCGTCGGTCTGTTGATTGCGCACGCGGCGCGGACTCTCGCACAGGCACGTCTTGGCCAGGGCGATGGCCGCCCGATGCTTCCCGACGCCGGGCGGTCCGGAAAAAATCCATGTCGACGCCATGCGGCCCGAGGCGATCACCCGCTGGAGATGGGCGATGGCGGCCGATTGTCCCATAATGGAAAGCATGATCGATTTTCCTTCCGGGTGTCATTTACCCCAGGGGACGCGGAGGATCGCAGAGGTTTATATACTGCGCGCCGCCATGTTTGCAACATTGGCGCCGTGGCAGGTACGTCCGGTTCATCCCGCTGGCCGTCGGAATGAGGTCTCCCTCCTGGGTGCGCGCGGTATCATATCGGAAGGTTCCGATAATTTCTCCATGTTGGCCCGCCGCCCGCCGGAGTACGGGAAGAAGGAGGGAACTCGCGTTTTACGAATATTGGCGTGGCAATTTATCGAGAGCTGCGCGAAATGGGACAGTGGCGGCCCATATTCAGCGCCGGCACGACGCATCCAAGGGGCGTGGGCGGTGGGAGACAACCCGCTCTCTGAAAAAATCGCCGCAGCCGCAAATAGCGCGGCCCGACTCCGAATTGGATATACTTTGCGCTATGCGTCATGATGCCCCGCGATCTGTGGCAATATGTTATTTCCGCCCGCCGGTTGTGCCGATAGAACAAGCGATGATAACGCGGACCGTTTGTGATTCTCGGCTTTTGCTCATTCTTACCGCCCTCAAGCCGGAATACGAAGCCGTATCTTCCGCGGTAAAACACTGGATGCATGATACGCCGGCGGCGGCGCGTTCCAACGCCTACGAAGAAATCGTGGTTGAACAAATCGGAATACGGGGCCAATCCCTGCGCGAAATTCTGCCTCGCTATAGCCACAGCCCGCTGGCCGGCGTCATCATTGCCGGTGTGGCCGGCGCTTTAGATCCCCGCCTGGGAATCGGCGACGTGGTGATCGATTCGGCATCGCAAGACGCGCCGCGCATCGCGGAGTTCATCCATGCGATGTCAGGCGGACAGAACGTTCGCATCGGCCCCATCTTCACCAGCAAGCACATGGTCACTTCGCCGAAAGAAAAGAAACTGTTGTTTGAGAAGACCCGGGCTTTGGCTGTGGAAATGGAAAACAAGTATACACGCATCCTGGCTAACCGCCGGGCAATTCCCTGGCTGGGAATTCGTACGATCAGCGATACCGCTTTCGCGAACATGCCCGCGCAGGTTGGGCGTTTTGTCGACTCGCTGGGCGCTGTGCGACCCTGGGAAATTACGATCAGCCTCGCCCGCCGGCCCCTTCTGATTCCCGAAGTCATGCGACTCGGCCGCCACACGCAGATCGCCACGCGCAAGCTGGCCGAAATCCTCGGCGCCGTCATTCGCAGCGGCTGGCCTTTTTGAACAACAGATCGGTACAAGATCAGAGGCCCAATGGGACGCGGACATCCCGTCCCAGAGAGGATCAGAACCCTGGCGGCCTGGAAGACCACTTCTCCGGGGATAAGAAAAGCATAGGTTGGACCGCGGCGATTTCATCCGGTTCGCGATCCACAAAGCGCGGCGCCAGCTCCGAAACCCGCTCCAGAACATTCGCCAACAAACGCCGGCCCAGCGCTTCCTCGAGCGGCATCGCTTCCACCGCGGCGCTGACCATCACTTTTGCCGCCCGGAACAGGTACGTGGCGATCGCCCGCACCTGCTGCGACGTGGTTTCACTCACCAGCGCCCCGAATGCCACCGCATGATGCAGACCACCGATCCCCGCCAGCGGGTCCATCTGTTCGTGCACCGCCGCGGCCCATTCCCACCGCCGCGAAAGCTCCCACAAGTATGTTCCCATCTGCAGCGACGCCAGCCGCATGGGTTCCGGCAGACGCTCGCTCGATAGCGTCCGGGAAACTTCCGACAGCAACTCCAGATGGCCGCGCCGCGCCGCGCGAAACGCCACACCCGCCGCGACGCCTTCCGAAGGACCGATTACCGCTCCCAATTGATTCTCCACCAGCGCCGGGACCTGCTCACCGCGGCGCAAATGACCACCTGCAACGAGTTTGCGTATTCCCACACCATACGAACAATCGCCGCCGGCATGGGCGGAATCAACCAGTTGCAGCAAACCGAGTACGTTCAATGTTCGTACCTCCCGTTGCGACTCTTTCCCTGTAATTTTATCGGCGCGGATCGGTCTTTCTCAATAATTAGAGAAATTATTCGAGTTCCTGTTCGACGCGGCGCGTTTGTCTTATACTTGCGGCGTATCGGCGGCGGGTAACCGTTCACGCACCGAGGCATGATGGTTTGCGGTTACGGACGGCCGTGGATTTCCATCCACGGCTGCGGGGGGGGGGGGGGGGACCGTGGGG
>JAJZKJ010000394.1 GCA_021804195.1 Acidobacteriota bacterium | reverse complement strand
GCATGTTGGTGACCGGGTCGGCGGCAAACGGCACCAGATAGCCGGTTTCACCCTCCACCACCACTTCTTTGATGCCGCCGGTGGCGCTGGCCACCACGGCGGTGTGGCAGGCCATGGCCTCAAGGTTGATGATGCCGAAGGGTTCGTAGACCGAAGGGCAGCAGAAGACCGCGGCATGGGTATAAAACTGGATCACCTCCGGCTTGGAGAGCATTTTTTCGATCCAGATCACGCCGGGATTATAGGCGCGGGCGGCTTCCACCTTGGCCCGCATTTCGGCCGCGATTTCGGGCGTGTCGGGCGCGCCGGCGCAGAGCACGATCTGCGTGTCGGCGGGCAGATGCCGGATCGCGTCCACCAGATGGGTCACGCCTTTTTGCCGCGTGATGCGCCCCACAAAAAGCACGAACGGCCGCGCGGGATCCACCCCGTGCGCCGTGAGCGCCGAAGTGTCGGTCACCGGCTGGTATTCCTTGAGATCAATGCCGTTATAAATCACATGCACGCGCTCGGGCCGGACCGCGGGATAAACCCGCAGGATGTCGCTTTTGGTCTCGCTCGAAACCGCGATGATGGCGTCCGAGGACTCGATCGCGGTTTTTTCCATCCACGAACTCATGGCATAGCCCGAGCCCAGTTGTTCGGCCTTCCAGGCCCGCAGCGGCTCCAGGCTGTGGGTCGTCAGCACCTGCGGCACATCGTAGAGCTTTTTCGCCCAGAAACCGGCCATCGAAACATACCAGGTATGCGTGTGCGCCACGCTGACGCCGGCCAGCGCTTTGATCGAATCAAGATTCACGCTCAGGGCCTCGAGCGCGGCCTTGAATTTGCCTTCCGTCGCGGCCAGTTCGCTCCAGGGCTGGTGGCCGCGCACCGTCAGATGCTCCTGATTCGAGTTCTGATCGCCGAAGGCATGAACCTCGACCTCAATTTTTTTGGCCAGCTCGCGGGACAGGTAATCCACATGCACGCCGGCGCCGCCGTAGATGTAGGGGGGATATTCGCGGGTAAAGAGCGCAACTTTCACGTCGGATTCTCCAGTAGATCAGAACTTGGCGGCACCATGGCAATGCGGACTTCTGCGGGGAAGCGCGGCACAGCCGCATTTTTTCAGGCGAAACAATTTTGCAATAACACCCTGCCTGAAAATAGGGAAGGGCGGTTGCTATCCGCCCCATCCTGCTTCGCAGGACAGGGTCCCCGGCCGGGGTTTGTGAATCCTGATGGGGCTTGAGTTTCATTGTCGTTCATAGGCTCGGGGCCTGACAGCAAACCCCGCGCTTCGGCCTGCGATCTCGCATTTGTACTACAATGCGGCTCGACCGTGAACGCTACAGGGCGGAATTTCAGATTATCATGCGCGGGGGCCGCGCCTGCATCCGGATGGGGTGTCTTTTAGGGAATAATCAGGAATATGGATAACGGACGCGGCCGGAATGAAAACTCGCGCGCCCTGCGGCAACAGGCCGAAAGGCTGTTTCCTGGCGGCGTCAACTCGCCGGTGCGGGCCTTCAAGGCCGTCGGCGGCGAAGCGCCCTGGCTGGAGCGCGGCGCGGGCGCCTGGGTCTGGGACGTGGACGGCAACCGCTATGTGGATTACGTCGGCTCCTGGGGCGCCCTGCTGCTGGGCCATGCCGAGCCGCGCGTGGTGCAGGCCGTCCAGACGGCGGCGGCGGCGGGGCTGGGCTTTGGCGCCTCGAATCCGCTCGAGCTGCGGCTCGGCGAGGCCGCCCGGCGCGCCTTTCCCGCGCTCGAAATGCTGCGCTTTGTCAGTTCGGGCACCGAGGCGGCGATGTCGGCCCTGCGGCTGGCGCGCGGCTTTACCGGCCGTGACGGAATCGTCAAATTCGAGGGCTGTTACCACGGCCATGCCGACAGCTTATTGGTTGAGGCCGGCTCGGGCGTGGCCACGCTGGCCCTGCCCGGCTCGGCCGGAGTGCCCGCGGATGTGGCGCGGCTGACCCTGGCGCTGCCCTATAACGACCGCGCCGCGCTCGCCCGGGTCTTTGCGGAGCAGGGAAGCCGGATCGCCGGCGTCATCGTCGAGCCGGTGGCCGGCAATATGGGCTGCGTTCTTCCCGATCCGGCCTGGCTGGCCGATCTGCGCCGGCTGACGCATGAAGCCGGCGCGCTGTTGATTGTGGATGAAGTCATGACCGGCTTCCGCGTGGCCGCGGGCGGGGCCTGCGAACTCTATGCGCTGCGGCCCGATCTGCTGGTCCTGGGCAAAATCCTGGGCGGCGGCCTGCCCGCCGCCGCGTATGGCGGACGGCGCGATGTGATGCAAAAAGTCGCGCCCCTCGGCCCGGTCTATCAGGCCGGCACGCTTTCGGGCAATCCCGTGGCCATGGCCGCCGGCGCGGCCACGCTGCGGATCCTGGCCGCCGAACCGGAACTTTATCGCCGGCTGGAATCGAGCGGCCAAAGCCTGGAAACCGGCTTGCGGGAAGCCGCCGCGCGGGCCGGCGCGCCGGTGTGCATCCAGCGCGCGGGCGCCATGCTGACGGTGTTTTTTACCTCCCAGCCCGCGGTGCGCGACTATGCCGCCGCCCGCGCCTGCGACACGGCGGCCTTTGCCCGGTTTCACCAGAAGCTGCTCGCCCATGGCGTGTATTGGCCGCCCTCGCAATTTGAAGCCGCCTTTATCAGCACCGCCCATGGCGAGGCCGAAATCGAGCTCACGCTGCGCGCCGCCCGGCCGGCGCTGGAGGCGGCATGTTCCGCCTGATTTTAAAAATTATGTTGCAGCACTATGAATTATTGTAATAACCACGCCTCAACATGCATGCGGCCGTGCCGCACAGCCGCAAAAAACCCTTGAGCAAACGTTCGCTTGATGCAGCATCCGGGTACACTGAATTTTTTAGCTGGCAGTAGTGGAAGTGTGGATATCGCGATGAAGAAACGATTCTGGCCGGGGTGCGTTCTGATTTTGGCGCTGCTGGCCTGGGGCATCCGCCGGCCCTATGCCCGGCACTGGGGCGGGATTACGCACGAAGGGCTGGAATACGTTCTGCCGCTGGCCCATCCGGCCGCCGGCATTGCGCAGGTGCCGTTTGCCAACATGCCGGTTTATATTTACCCCACGCCCCGCACCCGCATCGGCGAAGGCCGCGGCGCCTGGGTGCGCAACGCCTTGACACTGCCGCTGGAGGA
>JAJZKJ010000393.1 GCA_021804195.1 Acidobacteriota bacterium | reverse complement strand
CCAGCCAGGTACAAAGACCGGCCGGCGCCGATGGTCATCGTCGCCAGCAGTGCCCGCCGCCGATCGCGGTCGAGGGAATTCCGCTCGCCGCCATTGGATTTGGTTGAGGAGATCGTCCACAATACCCGCGCCACGGAGCGGGCGTCGGTATAGGCGCTGTGCCAGTACCACCGCGGCATCGCCCGCCACAGCCGGCTGTTGGCGCGGCGATCAAGACCGAGTTGCGAAAGCTCGGAGCCTATTCCTTCGGGCGCCAGCACCGGCGTGAAACCTCTTTGCTCCTGGCGCAAGAGCATATCCGGCGGCCAGACGCTGCGAAGTTTTACCGGTATCAATGCGGCCAGCGGCGTACCCGCCCATGCCTGCGGCATATACCGCGGGCCGGCGACAAGAACCAGAGCCGAGCCATTATTCCGCACATTCGAAGCGAGAGCCTGCTGATCCAGCGGCGTGAAAGCTTTCGGCGGCACGTCACCGAGAATGATGATATTGAACGCCGCCCAGCCGGTTTTGGTATTCGGAAGTTTTTGCGCCTGGTAACCGGCGTTCTTGGGCGACGCCCGGATCAACGGCGGCGGCGTCACACCGCGAATCCATTCCGGGTGGAGCACGACCGCTTGCAAATGAACGCGGGGATTGCGGGAAAGATCATTAACCAGGTATTGGTATTCCCAACTGGGCTGATTGTCGATGAGCAGAACCTGCAACTTGTCGCGCCGCACCGTCACGCGGAACCGCCGGATCATGGCCTGGGGATGAAAGACGCCCGCAATCGGCAAAATACGGATGGCATAACGGTAGACGCCCGGTCCCGGCGGACGATTGCTCAAGGACACCTTCTTGAGCCGATTGGCGGCCGGGGTGCTGATGATATGCGTCTGAACCACCGTGTGGTCGCGAAGCAACTCGACCGTCACAGGTTTTTTTTCCAATTCTCGAAGATGAATCAGCGCCACAGCTTTCATTCGCTGACGTTTGAATATCCAGTGTGGAGCCACAATGGTCTTGATCGACGCACCCGGCGGTGCCTGGCTCGAACCGATGCAAATGGTGAAGGTGCGCACGCCGCGTTCGGCCAGCAAGCGGGCGATGGGGGATGGATCCGGACCAATGTTTTGACGCCCATCCGACACCATCACCACGGTGGCGGCGCCATGCGCAAGCAAATGGTCGGCCACCGCGGACATGCCGGCGGCCAAATTGGTGGTGTTTCCGGACGGCGATAGCGCATCGGTCAACACGGCCTTGACGGAACCGGCGGGTGGCCCGTCCCGCAGAAAACTTGACCCGGCAAAGCTCACGATTCGCACCGGTTCGTGCCGGATCATCCATCCCAACTCGTGCGGCCGCTTCATCTTCCGATTGCTCAGCAATGCCACGGCGAGCTGGGCGCGGCTCATGGAAGCCACACGGTTGAGCGCCATGCGTGCCAGCGCCCGGGTGGAATAGCGCCGAAGAAACGCCTCGTCGCGGCTTTTGGCCAGTGCGTCCAGTTGCCGCATGGCCGAATCCAAAGCGGCGAGCATGCTCGCAAAAGGCGGCGGCTGGGAGCCGCCCGCGGATGTTCCCCCTGCTTCGAGGTCATGTACCGCATGACGGGTCATTTTCGCCAGGTTGGTCAGTTCCGTTCGCACCGCGGCGGTTCCCCCGTACGATGCGATAAGACCGATTCGCCGCGAAAGCCGGCGCCGCCAGTTATCCAACCGGCGGGCAAGGTTGCTTTGTTCCAGGCCATGTTCGCGGGCGCTGATGTTCAAGGACGCCTGCCGGTTGATAAGCCGGTATTGCTCCAGACGCTCGCGCTGCAGCAGAAGTCCGGCGAGATCACGATCCAGCGCATCCGACCAGACGTTGTGGGGGATATAGCCCAGCGCGCAGGCCCAGCGCAACCGTTCCACGGATGTCGCCTGGGGGTCGTCAAACGCCATGGATTTGCTGTGATCCAGAACCAGCCAAAGGGTTCCCGGCGAGTGTTCCACCCGTGTCCAGTGCAACTGGGGGGAAAACAACAACAGCACCAGCAATCCTACAAGAATCAGCCGGAGAGCGCCCAGCGTCGCGACGATGCGGGGCGGAGCAATCAAAATCTGAGATCGATATATATATATCAATGATACGATTGCCAGTGCCGCCGATGGATACAGCAGCCAGGCCGGCAAGGCGGGGTGAAAAACCAGGCGCCAGCCGGTCTCATGCAGCAAAGATTTCTCAGGCGTATGCGTCATCTTGTTCCGATTAATGTTCCGGTTCTTAAACCGGTAGAGCCCCCCGGCAATCCCGCCCCCGCCACGTCAACGTCGCTCTGCCGGCGTACCATCCGCCGGCAGCCGAGCGCCTCGCACACCAGCAGCAACAGGACCAGCATGGCCAGCAGCGGCCAGAGATCAACACCCCGGCTGAGAACCCCCAGCGCGGCGGCGATGCCGCCGGGTTGGATACGGGCGCGAATATAACCGTGCCGGATCAGCTGCGTGACATCCGCCTTGGAAATCATTTGCGGATTTAATTGGGCGGGATCAATGCCTACACTGTAATAAACCGGCTGGGAAACGGTGCTTGGCTTGAAATGCAGCTCATACAAACCCGGCCGGCCGGTATGATCCCACGCGATAAGATAACGATGATTGCCGGTGAGTTGGGGTTGTACCTTATGCGCTACGCCCCGCGGGTTGACGATAACGGCCGAATCGATGACCGGCCGCGCCGGGCCGGTCCAAATGATGGAATCGCCCGGTTTCAAGTAATGTCGATCTGTCATTCGGCGCCGCCCCATGGCCAACTCGTAGACGCTCTGATTGACCAGCGGGACGAAACTCCCGGCCTGCATGGGCCAGTCATTCCAATGTCCATCCACACTCGTGGTCCAGAGCAACACGCCGCCGCCGCGGCTGCCGACCTTTTTTTGCACCACCAGGGGATCACCGGTGTTGGTCGCCAGCAGCGCTCGTTCCCGCGGATTCCGCTCCCGCAATCGCCACCAACGGGTCAACGTGACATGCACAATGGCGTTGCGATTGAGTTTCGCCAGTGGTCGGAGGATGCCGCTGCGCGGCCGGCGGATGACGATCAGCGGCGAATGGACGGCTGATATTTCGGTCGAGATGGTTCCCAGTGAAAAACCCGCCGCGGGCAGGGCATGGTTGACAAAAGTGCGGCTCG
>JAJZKJ010000392.1 GCA_021804195.1 Acidobacteriota bacterium | reverse complement strand
TCAGAATGCGGGTTTCCTGCTGGCGATCGCGGTCGTGCTTGAGCAGATGAATGTCGAGCAGGGCCAGCACCACGCCTTCGATGCGGCTGTCGGCGGTGCGGTAGGGATACAGGCGCAGCAGATACCAATGGCCGCCGACATCCTGCACTTCCAGCTCATGCGATTCGCCGCCGGCGATCACGCGCGCGGCCCAGGCTTCCAGTTCGGGAGCCTGGATGGTGAGCCGCAGGTCCGTGATGCGGCGGCCAATATCGGCGGCGATAAGGCGGAACACCTGCTGCGCGGCGGTGGTGACGCGGCGAATGCGCAGCTCGCGGTCGAGCATGACGATGGGAATGCCCACGGTGGCGATTAGATTGTTGAGGTCGTCGTTGGCCTGATGCAGATCGGCATTGCGATGGCTGAGCTCCTCGTTGACGGTGTTGAGCTCTTCATTGGCCGATTGCAGCTCTTCCTTGGAGGTCTCGAGCTCTTCGTTGGTGGACTGCAGCTCTTCATTGGCCGAGGCGATTTCCTCGTTGGCGGCCTGATACTCCTCGCGCGCCGATTCCGACTCCTCGATCAGGGTGCGGACGGTCTGCTGGCTGTTGGCCAGGGCCTGGCGCAGGCGCTCGATTTCATTCTGACCGGAGACCGGTTTTTTCTTTTGGACTATTGCCTGCGGCGGTTCGCGATCCAGAGATTGAAATAAAACCAGAAACAGCGGTTCTTTGGGATGGCGGCTGTTGATGGGAACGACTTCCAGATTGAAGCGGATCTGGCCCTGATTGGTTTCCAGATGCAGTTCGGCGCGGCGGGCGGGCTGATGAGTGTCTTTCACCTGCTGGATCAGGGCGTGAATATAGGCCCCCAGTTCGCCCCGGGTCATTTTGAGCAGGTTCAGACTGGCGGCGCCGGAGGCGGGCTCGATAAAGGGCGCGGTATGGCCGCGAAACTGGATAACTTCCAGATTGGCATCCACCACCACGCCGGGAGGAGAATAAACATCGAGGACAACCTGATTGGCTTCGCGCAGGGCATCCTGCTGGGCGTCATAGCCAAACAGGGCGCGCTTGGGCGGATGCGGGAACGATCCCTTGCCGCCTTCTAGGCGAGGGCTGCCGAATTCGGGGATGGGAACGTGGCTGGCGGGCAGCTTGGAGAAGATTTTCCATTTGCGGTCCAGCGGGGCATAGAGCAAAGGAAACAGGCTGGCGTTTTCGGAGGTGCCCAGCACCAGGCAGCCATTGGCGTTAAGGGCATAATGCAGAATCGGCAGGACCCGGCGCTGCAGGCTGGGCTCCATGTAGATCATCACATTGCGGCAAAAAATCAGATCCAGGCGGGCGAAAGGCGGCTCGCGCAGCAGATTATGCTGGGCAAAAATGCACAGGTCGCGGATCGTCTTGTTGACCCGGTAACCGCCTTCATCGTGGGTAAAAAAACGGCGCAGCCGCTCGGGCGAAATATCGCGCATCACCTCGGCCGAGTACTGGCCGGCGCGGGCTCTGGTGATCGAGTTCTGGCTGAGATCGGTGCCGAAGACCTGGAGGGGAAAATTCAGGCCGGCGCCATGCAGATATTCCTGCCAGTGCATGGCCAGCGAATAGGTCTCTTCGCCCGTCGAGCAGCCCACCGACCAGACGCGTATGGGCAGCCCTTCCAGCCGGTTTTGCGTCAGCCGGGAATACACCTGCCGGGCCAGCGCCTCGAACAGCTCCGGATCACGGAAAAAGCGGGTGGTGGGAATCAATAAATCTTCGTAGAGGCGTTTGACTTCCTCGGGTTTTTCCCGCAGCAGGCGAATATAATCACTGACACGCTCGAAGGGATGCAGGGCCATGCGGCGGGCGATGCGGCGGCGGATGGTGCTGGAGCGATACCGGACAAAATCCACCCCGGTGTCGCGCAGCAACAGATCGAGCACCGGCTTGAGCACCGGATCTTCACTCAGCGCGGGACTGCCGGGCGGGTGATAACGGGAAATGTAGGGATGACGGCCGATGCGCGACAGCTCATGCGCGATCTCTCCCGGCGCGAGGACAAAATCCACGCAGCCGGCGGCGATGGCGCTGCGCGGCATGGTATCAAACTCCGCCGTTTCCTCGCTCTGGGCAAAGGTGATGCCGCCGTTATTTTTAATCTCCGTCAGCCCCAGCGTGCCGTCGCTGGCGGTGCCGGAAAGCACCACCCCGATGGCGCCGCTTTCGCGCTCCTCGGCCAGCGAGCTCATAAAGGCGTCGATCGGCAGATATCCCACAGGAGTTTTTTCCCGTTTGCTCAGACGCAGCCTGCCATCTTTGAGCGTGACGAACCAGTTCGCGCCGAGCACGTAGATGTGGTTGGCCAGCGGCTCGAGGTCCGGCTGAATTTCGATCACCGGCATATTGCTGCGCCGGCGCAGCAGATCGGGCAGCATGCTGAGCTTGTCGGGATAGAGATGCTGGATCAGCACAAAGGCCATGCCCGTATCATCGGGCAGCGCCGAGAGCAACTGGCTGAAGGCATCGAGGCCGCCGGCGGAGGCGCCCACCGCCACGATCGGGGGCGGCTTGGAAACGGTTTTTTCTTCCGGAGCGGCTAATTCCTCGCCATTTTCCAGTAAGTCCCGGGGGAATTCCGGCTGAGGCCGGGAGCGGCCGCGAACTTTTGACTTTTTACCCGTCGCGGTGGGCGGCGCCGGAGACGCGAAAGCCGCAGAACCCGAGGAAAGATCCGTTGCGGACCCAGGCGCGGGGATTTTATTTTCCGGCGCGGGTGAAGGCAGGGGTTGGGCCGGCTTTGACCCCGCTCTGGATTTGGATGGTTTCGCCATAACCCGCTAAAAGTGTGGTCATTATGCCATCTTTATGATCAAGATGCACGGCATAGAACAGCGGCGCGGCCACATTTCTTTATGCAGCCGGGCCGCACGCTCAGGCAATGGCCAGGGAGGCGTCTTCCCAGCGTTTGCGGACCAGAATTGAAACCAGAATCCAGCCGATGGGATAAATGGTGGTCGCGGCCAGGAAAATCCAATTGTAATGATGCTGGCCGGCGGCCCAGCCTATCAAGGTGGTAAAGGGAATGGAGGCCAGCGTGCCGGCGGTGCCCGAAAGCCCGGCCACGCGGCCGGAAACGGCGGCGGGGCAGGTATCGGCGGGCAGGGTTTGCAGGTTTACCGACCAGCTTTGGTGCATCCAGGTC
>JAJZKJ010000391.1 GCA_021804195.1 Acidobacteriota bacterium | reverse complement strand
GGAACCAGGCGCACCAAAAAGCGCACCATCGGCGCACCAAAAAGCGCACCCGCAAGGGCGGGCGCTGATGTGCGGCGTTGTACTGGATGATAAGAAAACCCTTGATAATAGCGGGTTTTCGCACAGTGATGCACAAACTGATACATTGACGCATATAGATAAGATGGGCGGTAAGGGACTCGAACCCCTGACATCCGCGGTGTAAACACGGCGCTCTAACCAACTGAGCTAACCGCCCGGCACGTTCTAGGATACGGTATTCTAACCGCCCCGGCCATCGTGGAAGGTAATGGAAGCCACAATATAGTAGGCATCCCGACGACGGTGGCCTGCGCCTGTAAGCCCCAAAGAGCCACCGCCTTGGCCGAGCGCGGCCGCTGCAAGCTAAACCGACCCGGAAAATCCGTATGGCCACTCCATCCAATACCGTGGCGCCGGCCCGGGGGAATACGCACCAACACGGCCAGGGCCTATATCTGACCGTGATCTGCCTGGTGGCGGCGCTGGGCGGATGGTTGTTCGGTTTTGATACCGCGGTCCCTTCCGGGACTATCGGTTTTATGCAGGCCGAATTCTCCCTGACTCCGACCATGGTCGGTTTGGGCCGCCAGTTCCACCCTGGTCGGTTGCGTGCTGGGCGCGATGTTCGCCGGCGCAGTCCGCGACCGTTTTGGCCGCCGGAAAGTGTTGCGAAGCGTATGGCCGTAGAAAAGCTGGGTTTCCGGCTTGGACGTGCTTGATACCATGGCCTCAAACCGCCCGGCCAGTTGTTCCATGGTTACAACCTCCGCCTTCTGGCGCGGCGGGACCAGCCCCGTGGCCGCGATCCGCCGGTGCAGTTCCTCCGAGGTATGGGCCAGCCAGGCCGCGGTTTCCGGGTCAATGCTGATGTTCAGTTGTTTGGCCGCGATGAGCTTCCCGATCCGGAGCCGGGTCTCCTCCGCCGTCCGCCGGTCTACCGCCCCAAGCCGGATAAACTGGCGTGCCCCGTTGGCCTCCAGGTTAAACCCGATCCGCTTTAAGCCGTCGCCGTATTCGCTTAAGCCAGCCATAGACGCACCTACACTTTCCGGTCGCCCAGGTCGCCGTATGGCGACGCGAGGCGACCAATGTCACCATCCAATACGGTTGCCATGGCGATCATGGAACCGCCCGGTAACGGATAAAATCCAGTCAACGGCCCACCAGGGCAACACGATCAACACCCCGTAGCCCGTAAAGGTCAACACCAGCATCACCAGGCCGCTGATATACCGCCCCGCGTAGAAGCGATGCACGCCGAACAGGCCAAGGAACGTGCAAAGGACCACCAACCACGCGGCTATCTTCGTGGACGGCCCGGTAGGCGGCGCCACGTCACCGTTGTGGAAGTGTTCCCCGGTATGCACGCCCGAATGCCAGCCCTTCTGGGAAGTCCAGTAGACGCCGGTGCCGGGCACGCCTACGGTCCGCCTTATCCCGTTGCGGCCCGCGGTAATATGCGCCCCGCGAAAACCAGCCGACAAGGACGGCCCATGCTTGGCCAGGTTCAGGGTTAAACCCGGCGCGATGCGGATGCGGCGAAACAACCGGACGTAGGCCATGTTACTTGCCCTTCCGTCGGGGCATCCGGCATTCAACACCAAGGAACGTGGCCAGCTTGTCGGCGAAGTCCAGCCGCATTGAACGTTCACCGCGAAGAAACAGCGCTATAGACTGCCGCTTTACCCCGGTAGCCTTTTGAATACTGGTTAAGCTGCCGGCTTTGGGCAATTCCCGCCGCAGTAAACTGATAATCGTGTCATTCATCTTTACGCCTCCACATATCTATGGTAACAAGTGCTACTAGCGTTGTCGAGCCTTGTTTCCATCGGCCCCAGAGCCGGGTAAGGCTCCAAGATTGCAACCACGGGCGGCTAATGCGGTCGTTTTTCGGGTTCAGGCTGGATGGGGCTTATCCTGGCGTTCCTTGGCCCGACGTCTCTCAACCGCCTCATCCTTTCACCAGTTCGCAGCGTCGGGCCGTTTTGAAGATTCGGGCCGCTTTGTCGAACGTGCGAGGCGATACCGCGGCCCGGCTGGCAAGAATGCTGCGGGTATAACCGGAATCACTCCTGCCAAATTTGGCAGCAGTGTTTTTCGACTTTCCTGGCGCTGTATCGCCATGAGCGCTTACGCCAAATTTGGCGGAACCGGTCTTTTTACCTTTACCTTCACTGGGCCCCGCTTGAGCCTGCCGTTCCGCGGCCCGACGTTTTTCCATCGGCCCCAGAGCCGGGCAATGGGACCACTTCCCAAGGTGATGGCGGTCCTGGTGTCAAGTCTTTATTCCAATCGGCCCCGGAGCCGACCAGGCCACCAGGAACGCAGCTGGGGGCGTTTAAACAAGCCGTTTTTGGGGGTTCAGGCTGGAATGGGGTTTAGTTTGGCGTTCCATTGTCAGCTTGTCCCAAATTTAGGACAAGCTGGGGTCGGACTCCCCCGGTACTCGTGGCCTGCCGTTCCCTGGCGGAGAGAATTTTACTGGTTCTACCATTTTCCGGTTGTCCCAAATTTAGGACAACCGGCTGCACCTGCCCCCTGGTGTTTCTTGGTGGCGAGAACGTCGCGGGCTCGGCCATGAGCGCTTAGGGCAAATTTGCCCGAACCGGTCCCTCCAGTACTGGTGGGCGGGGAGGGTGCTGCGGGCATCACCATTTTCCCGTTGGCCTAAATTTGGGCCAACCGGGATTTGTTGGCCTTTTCGCAAGGTGCTGATCTGATGTTCCCTGGCGGCAAGAACGTCGCGGGTTTCGCCCTTTCCAGCTTCCGCCAATATTGGCTTAAGCTGGTGTTCGGTTTCAGCTGATACCGTTTTCTCGCCGCCGGGGCCAAAGAGTTCGTCCACCCGCCCCGCAAGGTAGGGATGCCGCGCGGCAAGAGTAGGCCAGGGGGTTAGTTTGCCGTCGGATAACCGCGGAACCTCGCCGCCTTCCCAGTAGAGGTCCAGGCCGACGGCTCGCAGGTCGTCCATCAAACTTGCAACGGCGGTCCGGTGGGCCGCAGCGTGGTGACGGGCTATTTGTTCTTCAGTAGGCGTCATACGAAAACTTTCCGATGCCCCAGGCCGGCTTTGCGGGCGGCAAGATCATCCAGGTCCGCCTCGGCTCGGGATAATTCCGCAGCTTCTTCCTCCGCCAGCTGCAACT
>JAJZKJ010000390.1 GCA_021804195.1 Acidobacteriota bacterium | reverse complement strand
TATATTACGGTCTATAGGCGGGCGTTTAGCTCAGTTGGTTAGAGCGTACGGATCACACCCGTAAGGTCGGGGGTTCGAGTCCCTCAACGCCCAATAACTGTTTATAGACTGCGATGACTCCGGTGAAACTGGACGCGCACGGCTCACCGAGATAGATTCACGGAATGAACGAAATCCCGGAAAATTACTCTTCCGTACCGGAAGCGTCATCCGATCCGCCGGATGAATCGCAACCGCGGACATCGGAACCGGTGCCACCCCTTGCCTCTGCGCCCGACGCTGGATCCGCCGAGTTGTCTTCCGCCAGCGATACGGCGGAGCCTATGCCTTTGCCGCAGGTGCTCGAAGCGATTCTGTTCGCCAGTGACATGCCGCTTTCCCTCGGCAAACTCGGCCAGACACTCGGCCTGGAGACTACCCGTCCCATTCGTCAGGCAATTGAAGCGCTCAATGAAATCTATACCCGGCGGCAGGCGGCGTATCGGATCGAAGAACGGGCGGGCGGCTACCAGCTTCTTACTTTGCCGCAGTATGCCCAGTATGTTCAGCGGCTCCTGCGCAAGCGCGACGAGGGCCGGCTTACGCCGGCGGCGCTGGAAACACTCGCGATCATCGCCTACAAGCAGCCGATTTTACGGGTCGACGTGGAAGCGATACGCGGCGTGACCTGCGGCGAAGTAATCCGCACGCTGATGGAATACAACCTGGTGAAGATTGTCGGCCGGGCGGAAGAAATCGGCCGGCCGATGCTTTATGGCACCTCCCGCCATTTTCTGGAGGTGTTTGGTTTGGCGAGTCTCAAGGATTTGCCCAAAGCCGAACAACTCAGGGAGCCTCACTGACATAAAAACCCGTTTTCAAAAGAAAAAAGATGGCGAAAGGCGCGCCACGGGATGAATTTTTTTTGACCTTGTGAATTTGTTTAGAGCCTGTCCGGACAGGCTCTTAATTAGGAGATTTGAGCCGATGGCGGCGACAGAAACGGAATTTGACCTGGCGATCATTGGCGCCGGCCCGGGCGGCTACACCGCCGCGATCCGCGCCGCGCAACTGGGAATGAAGGTGGCGTGTATTGAAAAGGAGGGCCAACTGGGCGGCACGTGCTTGCGTGTGGGGTGTATTCCCAGCAAAACCCTGCTGGAGGCCACCGCGCAATTCGCCCTGGTGCGCGAGCGATTGGCTCCCAGCGGAATCACATGCGACAAGGTGCAAATGGATCTGGCGGCGTTGCTGGCTCGTAAAGACCATATTGTCGCCACGCTGAGCCATGGAGTGGCGGGACTTTTCCGAAAGAACAGGATTGAACGAATCAACGCAACGGCGTCGTTCGTTAGCGCCAATGAGCTGCAAATAGCGGCGGCCGGAGGCCGGCGGTTAATCCGAGCCGCACGCGTGCTGATCGCCACGGGTAGCGCGCCGATTGAATTGCCCAATATGCCGTTCGACGCCAGGCGGGTGATCAGTTCGGATCAGGCTATCGCGCTCGGCGCGGTTCCGAAGCGAATGGTGGTCATTGGCGCCGGGGCCATCGGCCTGGAGCTATCGTCGGTATGGAAGCGGCTGGGGGCCGATGTAACGGTGTTGGAGATATATCACAGCACTCTTCCGGGCGCGGATGAGGAAATGGGGCGGCTGATGGAACGCACGCTCAAGGGGCAGGGGCTGAAATTTCACTTCGGCGTGCAGGCTACGGGTTTGCGGGAAGAGAAAGGCCGCCTGAGCGTGCGTTTTGCTCCGTCCCAGGCTGGACTTGCGGAGAATGAATCAGCCTTGCCGGCCGACGTGGTGCTGGTGGCGGTGGGGCGGCGGGCTTATACGCAGGGGCTGGATCTGGACAAGGCCGGCGTGGCAACGGATCAGCGGGGAAGAATCGTCGTGAACCGTGCGTGGCAGACGTCCGTATCCAATATCTATGCCATCGGCGACGTGATTGCCGGTCCGATGTTGGCGCATAAAGCCCAGGAAGAGGGAATCGCGGTGGCGGAACTGATGGCGGGCAAAGCCGGCCATGTGAATTATGATACGATTCCGCTGGTGGTCTATACGTCGCCGGAACTGGCGTGGGTGGGTAAAACGCAAGAACAGCTCCAGGCCGCCGGAGTACAATACAACGTGGGGAAATTCCGCTTCGCGGCCAACGCGCGGGCGTTGTGTATGGATGAGACCCAGGGGATGGTGAAAATTCTCGCCGACAAGCACAGCGACCGGATTCTGGGCGTTCATATTCTCGGGCCGCAGGCGTCGAGCCTGATCGCCCAGGCCGTCATGGCGATGGAGCTGGGCGCCAGCAGCGAAGACATTGCCCGCACCTGCCATGCCCATCCGAGTCTGCCCGAGGCGTTGCGTGAAGCAGCGCTGGCGGTGGAGGGACGGACAATCAATGCGTGAGGGGACGTGCCGTTTGCCGATCTATCCCCTCGATACCCCGTTGGATGCCGGCCGATAACGGGAAAACGCCCGCGCCAGCAGGGCTTCCGCCGCTAGAATCAACAGGGCCAGCCATAACAAATGTTCGCCGGCGGCGCCGCTGGAGGCCCGATGCGGCATCATACCGGCCAACGATTCCGGCTGTTCCCGAATGTCGCGGACTGGAAGACCCAGCAGAGCCGCCACGCGCGCCGGCGGCACATGGCGAATGTCGGCGTCGCGCGGATCGACGTTCACGGCGATCATCGGCGCGCCATGGACGGGACCATAGAATCCCGCCCGCCATAGCGGCGGACTCACCAGCCGAACGCCGCCGCCCGTTCTCGAATCCTGCGTACTCGAAACATGTATCATCATCCCATCCGGTCCGCGCCATTCTTCGGCAGGTCCCGTCGCCAGGGATCCCGGCGCGCCGGGCCGGGAGATATTTAGCGCATCTGCGACCAGAAGGTTCCGCCCGGCGTCGCGGTTGGGCGCCGAGTGGTACAGCAACTCGTACAGGAATGGCAGCCAGGACGGCTCGGCCGGAAAATCGGTCCAGCGGATATCGCAAGTGGTGGCCCAGAGTATCACGGTACCCCGTCCCACCGACCGCTGGACCACCGCCGGCGCACCGTTGGAAAACCGCAGGATCACGCGCGCGCCGACATTGGCCGGAACACGCAGGGCGAGATATTGACGGGTAGCCACGCCGGCCAGACCGGTGTGGATGCCGCTTTGTTCCGCAGCCAGAAAAGGCGCA
>JAJZKJ010000389.1 GCA_021804195.1 Acidobacteriota bacterium | reverse complement strand
CGATCTGCGCGCCATCGCCGTCGCACTGGTGTGGGATCGGAAAACCCGCTCTTGCGTTGAGGTTGCCGTAGCACGCCGCCGTATTCGCTTCCCCTACGTTCCAGGTTTGCTTTCCTTCCGCGAAGCACCCGTTTTGCTCGCCGCCATGCGGAAACTTAAAACCACAGCGGACGTGTGGATGTTCGACGGGCACGGCATCAGCCATCCGCGCGGCTGCGGTCTGGCGACGCATCTTGGCATTCTCGCCGGCGCGGGAACCGTGGGAGCGGCCAAAAGCCTGCTTTGCGGACGGTGCGCACAACCGGCTCGCCGGCGGGGATCCCGGGCACAAATCATTCATAACGGTCGCCTTGTCGGTTATGCCCTGCGCACGCGGACCGGCGATGAACCGATCTATGTCAGTCCCGGATTCCGTTGCCATCCCCGCCAAGCCGCCGATCTGGTTCTCTCTTGTACCTTCGGCCACCGCTTGCCGGAACCGACGCGCCTGGCTGACGCGCTCTGTGCCCGCTTGCGAACCCCGAAGAGTCATCGGAACCCGCGCATCGGACCGTATTCGTCTTACCAGTAAACAATATTTAGATAACTGAAGTTGCCGCGTATCCAGTAGGGCCACACATGCTGATGCCGGTCTTGCGTGGCGCCGAAGAAGGTCAGCAGATTGGGATACAAAACCCGTCCGCGGGAATTGGTCAGCAAGGCCACCCCCTCGCCGAAAGAAAATTTCTGATGACGGATTGTCAGATACTGACTGCGGATCAATTTCCAATGCGCATTGAACCAGATGAGTTCAATGGAGTTATCGCCGATGGGCTTACCCAGTCCCGGCATGTTGTCGTCGATGACGATGAACTGCTTCGTGGCCGGATCGTAAGCCATATCCAAGGATGAGCCATTGCCGACAACTGACAGCGGCATGCTTTTCACCGTGGTGTAGTCGGCCGCACCATCTTTCATAAATGTCGGTGAGTGGGAACGGATCACCTTGACACAGTTGGGATGAGAGCTGTTCGGCGCATTGGAATCGTCGTCGGTATAGATCATGTACCAGTAGCCGTCGTCGGCCTGCACGACCGCGGGCTGACCCGTGCCATAGGCGTTGGCGAGAAACCTGGGACCCGGCGCAATCAGGGCATAACCGGTGGCGGCGTTCTTAGTGTAGAGCGGCGTGAATGTTCGGCCGCCGTCGCACGACCGGGCGATGCCAATGCGGGTGGCCGAAGGCAGATGGCTGCGGGGATCCGGTTGGGTATTGCCGTCGTAAGCCAGATAATAGATGCCGGTGGATGGATCACGGTAGACGCTGGGATCGCACGCGTCCACGTCGTCCTGGCGGGACGGGTTGCCGCTGGGGTTCATGGCGGTCATGGTCGGCGCGTGGGCCAGGCCGGCGAGTGTCGGATATTCCTTATAGCCGATATGGTCGCCGCCGTTGGTCATGGAACTGGTCAGATAACAAGTCCAGACCTTGTAAAGTCCTTCAGTCCGATCGTACATAGCCGAAGGCGCATACATATAGTCAAACCGTGAATTCGGCTCGATCGTCCCGGCGCTGATCACCGCCGGTCTGGAAAGCGCCGGGGCCGGGCGCAGGTTCAGCACCACGTCGCCGCCAACGCAACTCACCCAGGCGGATTTGTCTTCAAACCCCACGAATTCCACTCGGGAGAATGTGCTTTCTCCCGCCATGCCACTGGAAGTGATAAGCTTGAAGGTCCGCGTCCGCTTGCCGGGGAAGTTGAAACGCGAACCATCCACCACTAGAACGGCGCCGGCGTCGATGGCGAGCTTGCCGCGTCCCAGGTTCAGCGTGCCGATGCCGTTGGGGATCAGATCGAAACGCAGGATTCCCCCATCCGCGATCGTTAGCGCCGTCCCTCCCCGACCAGTCCATTTGGCCGTAGCGCCAGGGCCCATCACTTCCATTGTGCCACCGTTGCCGGCCACGGTGAGTTTTCCGCCCCAGTGGAACGTACCGCCGGAAAGATCCAGCAGGCCGCGGGCGCCGACGTTCACGCCGCCGTGGACAGTTACTTGCCCGCCGGCCTCGTTGAAGTAGGAATAATCTGAACCAGCCTGTGCGGCGACGCTGACCGCACCGGTATGGAGCGTTCCGCCGGCTACGGTAAATCCCCCCAAGCCGTGCCGGCCTACATCCACATTCCATGCCACCCGCACGATGCCGCCTTTGAGGATAAATTTACCCTGGGTGCTCCGCGCGCTCCCCAACCGCATATACGAAGTATCCAACAAGCCACCGGTTTGGTACCAAAGTCCATAGCGGCCACGGTTCCATCCCAAGTAAACCCCTCGGCTGATCAGAGCGCCGGCGCCGCTCATCTGTACCTCTCCGTTACCGTTCCCCCGGCCGATATAGACGTTGACCGGGCCAGGCTCGCGGGCGGTGATCCGCGCCGTGTTGTTGCCGCTGACAAACACGGAATAGTCCGAAAATCCAGGCACACTACCCGTGTTCCAGTTATTTCCAACGCCCCAATTGCCCACCGGCGCCCGGAATACAGCGTTTTTGAGCATGGGTACGGCGGACAACGCCGACGATACTTGCAGCCATAATATGCCGGACAACACGATCCACGGCACCAAACGCCGCCCCACGCGTGACACAGGGAAGGATGGCCGGTTCACTCGGCTGTTACCAATTCTTAGGAACATAAAACACCTGATTTAAAAACCTTTTGTATGGGGCGTTGAGATGATTGCACACCCGTTATGATTTCATTAAGAGCTTATCTCACATAGATAGGCTTAAGGGTAGCGGGTGTCCAGCAGCACCTGCGGCACGCGGAATCCCTGGCGGTACTGTCGGATCAGTTTGGTCACCAGGTCCAAGTAGTAATAACCCCAGCCATCGGAATAAGGGCCGTCAAGACGGTGCACCACGGTCGGTTCGATGTCGTTGCTGGCTTCCACGCCGTATTGATCCGGCGCGCCAAATTCGTTCCATTGTTTAATCATAATGACCTGCGGCTCATAACGGAAGGCCGCGGTGAGGAATTGCACCAGCGTGGCCCCGGAACATCGCAGGTGGGCATCCCAGTCACACCAGGCGCCGCCGCCATCCTCGTTGCCGCCCACGGCCACTGAGGCGACCATTTGTTCACAGCGAGTGAAAGCCAATCCCCCAAAACCCAGCGATCCACCATACGGAACCCCGCT
>JAJZKJ010000388.1 GCA_021804195.1 Acidobacteriota bacterium | reverse complement strand
AAGGATAGCCAGAGAGGCGCTCCCGGCGGTATACACCATCGCCGTTCTTGGGCTGTTCCACCGTCCCCCGTAGGTTTTTGCGCCAGCGCCGGAAAACGCGGTCTTTGCGTGCTTGCCCTTGGTGATGCGCCACGAGTGAATCATCATTCGAAGACCCCGTGCTCCAGCCGACCGATGAGGTTTTCAACTTCGCGTGCCCCTGCTTCGGTTGAGGCGAAATGCAGCGGCGTTTCATCACCCAGGCTTGGCTGTGGGGTCTGCAGCCATTTTCGGGCTGCCGGGATATCGCCTTCAAACAATTCCACCGCCAGCTCAAAAATGGTTGACGCCCGCCATACCCGGTCGGACTCATCGGGATGCAGCTTGCCCTCGTGCTGACGCCGCGTAAGCGTGCGTTGTGGTATGGCCGCAAGGCGGGCGATGTCGGACCATGGCAACTGCGTCGCTTTCTGGAACCCGGCGAGAACATGGAATGGCAGGCCATTGCGAATCAGCCGAACAGTCTTCACCGAGTCGCCGGTATCAATGCCGAGGGTGTAGCGAATAAACAGGCGTTTTGAGCCTTGGCTGTTGCGAGCCGGACGGTGTGTTTGAACGGTAGGCATGGGAACTCCTTATCTAGCCATTTGGCTTAATTATATGCGCCAAATGGCTGATTGGCAAAACACCGCTTCGACGGGGCGCTGCAGCGGCGAGCAGCCCTGCAGAGGCCCTGAAGCAGGCTTGGTACGCCGGCCGCCATAGGACAGGATTTATATCGCCAGGAATGTCAACTTCTGATCAGGGCTTGAAACCAGCGGTTGTTCGCTCGTTAAAGGGCTTGAACCTAAGGATTGCGTCGGGCCAGCCATCAAGGCGCTTTGTGAACTCATGGAATGGAAATGCACTATTTCATAGCGCTTCACACCATCTGCGATAAATACCACGCGAGTTGTTCGGGGGTTTGATTGCCGGCATCTACTGTGATGTCGGCGGCGGATTGATACAGCGGCGTGCGAAGGGCGAGCAGTCGCTTCACCTCTTCGAGGCCGCCGGAGGCGGTGAGGTTGGGGCGCGTGTGCTGTGACGTGATATCGGCGGTTATGCGCTGATAGAGCACTTCGGCAGGGGCGGAGAGCCAGACAATTTTGGCGTTGCGCTTAAGGGCGGCAACATTGGCTGGATCAAGCACCACGCCGCCGCCGGCGGCGATGACGGTGTTGTCCTGCGCGGCGGCCTGGGCTACCGCGTCGCGCTCCAGGGCGCGAAACGCCGGCTCGCCGCCGGCGGCGAATATTTCGCGGATGCTTTTGCCCGCCTGGGCCACGATAAGCTCATCAGTATCGCAAAACGCCATGCCAAGGCGGGCGGCTAGCAACTTGCCCACCGCCGACTTGCCAGACCCGCGATAGCCAATGAGCGCAATGTTCATGGGCATGACCTCAATATGTGCAATAGGCTTACCGCACCACGCCGATGGTCAGCAGCAGGTTGGCATAAATACGCTGCTCGCCGGTGGCAATGGTCAGGCAAACGTCGGGGGTGGACGCCTCATCGTAAAATTTGAACCGCTCGATGCGATCAAGCTTAACACCCGAGCCGGCATCGTCGAGGAGCTTTTTGAACTCAGCAAAAACCGGAGGGTCTTGCTTGAGTGCGTAGGGCCCGGTGCGAGCGGGTTGCATGACGGCAGCGGCTTCTACCGGAACCGCCGCGAGCAGAGCCTTGAGCACATCGGTTACCTGCAGCATGCCCGGGGATAAGTTTAAAAACACGAGCTTGCTGTTAGGCCCGCGTTTGGTGGCGAACGGATAGTTGCCATCCGCAATGAGAACTCTGCTGGAGTGGCCGCTGCTGCCGAGCGCCTGCAGAATTTCGGGATGAAGTAATTGGGTTTTGAGCATGAGGTTCTCCTGTTTGTAAAGTCCTATGAGAAATTATTTTTCAGCCGGCGCGGCGTTTAATCCAGTCCTGCCAGCGTTGGGTTTCGACCGGTTGATAGGTTCGCAAGTTGACGGTTTTGGCCACCAGTGCCCGGGCTTCGGCAAGCGAGGCAATTTGCCCGACCGCCATGGCCTGAGCGATGGCGTTGCCAAGGGCGGTAGCCTCCACCGGGCCGGCAAAAACGGTAAGGCCGGTGGCGTCGGCGGCCATCTGGTTGAGTAATTCGTTTTGTGAGCCGCCGCCCACAATGTGCAGCTTGTTGAACTTGCGCCCGGTCACTTCTTCCAGCATGAGCCGCACATGATGATAGGTAACCGCAAGGCTTTCAAGAATGATGCGGGTAAAACGCCCCGGTGTTTCGGGAATGGGCTGGCCGGTGCGGCGGCAGTGTTCGGCAATTTTGCCGGGCATATCGCCTGGTGCACCAAAGCCGGGGTCTTCAAGATTGAGCAGAGCGGTATGGCCCGGTTCTTCGCGGGCGAGCTGCACGAGTGTGCGGTATTCAAACTCTTTGCCCTGGCGAGCCCAGGCGCGGCGGCATTCCTGCAATAGCCAAAGCCCGGCGATATTTTTGAGCAGCCGAATGGTGCCGCCGACGCCGCCTTCATTGGTGAGGTTGTAGCGCATGGCCCGGCTGTCGAGCACGGGCTGGGCGACTTCAGCGCCGAGCAGGCTCCAGGTACCGCTCGATAAATACAGCCAGTCGTCGCCGGTAGCGGGTACGGCGGCAACGGCGCTGGCGGTATCGTGGCTGCCTACGGCCAGCACCGGCACACCGTCGGCGCGCAGGGTTTCACCTACGTCGCGCTGCACCGGCCCAATAACGCTATTACCGGTGCATGGAATAACCATTTCTGCAAACAGCGATGGCGGTATACCAATGGCCGCCAGAATATCGCTTGACCATTGGCGTTGGCGTGCGTCAAGCATTTGCGAGGTTGACGCAATGGTGTATTCATTGGTGCAGCGCCCGGTAAGCCAATAGGCAAAAAGGTCCGGCATGAACAAAAGTGTCTTGGCGCGGGCAAGGGTTTCGGGCGTTTTAGCGGCAACGGCCGCGAGTTGAAAAAGGGTGTTAAG
Organism: Acidobacteriota bacterium; assembly: GCA_021804195.1. The sequence goes on along the minus strand of JAJZKJ010000388.1, from coordinate 182 downwards.
CTCCATGGTTTGAATGCCGGTAATGCCGTAGACTTTTTCGCGGGGCAGGTTTGCGTAGACTTTGTCAATCATGCCGCGGGTGCGGGCGTCGCGGTAATGGGTGGGGTTGCCAATGAGTTGGCCGTGGCCATCAATAAGGCCGAAGTCCACGCCCCAGGTGTCAAGACCGATGTGACAGGATA
>JAJZKJ010000387.1 GCA_021804195.1 Acidobacteriota bacterium | reverse complement strand
AGGTAGGATTGCAACAGGCCGGGAAAATCCTGGACACAAGCCCGGAAAAACTGGAAATTCGCCGCAACAGCGAATGGCTGTCCGCCATGAACTTCGCCGACGCCTTGAAACTCGCCCAGCAGATGACCGTGGCGCGGATGTTGGAACGGGATACCTTCAGTGAACGGCACAAGGCCGGTGAAGCCATTTACATCCACGAGTTCATGTACCCGCTGATGCAGGGATGGGATTCCGTCATGATCCGGGCCGACGTGGAGCTTGGCGGCACAGATCAGACATTTAATAATCTCGTCGGACGTGACCTGCAGGAAAGCCAGGGCCAGAAACCGCAGATCGTCATCATTATGCCCATTTTGACCGGTACGGACGGCCGGCAGAAAATGAGCAAATCGCTGGGCAATTACATCGGCGTATCCGAACCTGCGACCGAACAATTCGGCAAGACGATGAGCATTCCCGATGCGTTAATGCCGTCATGGTTCCGCCTGTGCACGCCGCTGCCGGAAGAGCGAATCACCTCATTGACGGATGGCCGGCTCACGCATCCGCGCCAGGCCAAAGAGGTGCTGGGCCGGGCCATTGTGGAGCAATTTCATTCCGTCGGGGACGCCGCGGCCGCATCCGAAGATTTCCGCCGCCGTTTTACCCAGGGCGAGTTGCCGCAGGATATTCCCGTGCATCGCGTGGAAGCGAGTCTTATAAAAGACGGCAAAATCGGCCTGCTGAACCTGCTTAAAGCCGTCGGCTTTGCCCCTTCCACTTCGGAGGCCCGCAGGCTGGTGGAAAGCGGTGCGGTAAGCTACGCCGGGGAAAAAATGAGCGATCCAAAGCTGGTGGTCGGCGTTGCGGGGCAGCCGATCCTGCAGGTGGGAAAGAGGCGAATTTGCCGGATTGAAGCGGCTGAACCCGCATAAATGGGCGAAAATGGAGCATCGGCCGTTTTTTTCTAAAAAATCGGAAAATTTTGAAAACTTTCCGGCAATCAGGTGCGTAGCAACTTTCGGCCGTAATAAAGTGGCTGTAAAACTTGTATTAGGGCGGCTGGGTTGTTAGGCTTAGGAATGTCGCGGGACGCATCATGGATGACGTGTCAGGCCGTGGTTCACCCGATTTATTAAGCCTAATTTCGGCGCCGCGTACAGTTTCGCCATTGCCCGTTCAAGGCCTTTGCACGGCCGATCGAGCTTTACGGAAAAAGCAAGGAGCTTTCATGAAGCCGCAACTCATCTTTCCCGAAGTGTTCGCAACCGCTGAAAATCATCCATCACCGGAACCAACGCCCTCCGCGGCGACCCGTGGGACAGTCTCACGGCGCGGTTTCCTGGCCGCCGGCGCGGCGGTATCTTTGCTGGGACTGGCGGGTTGTGCTTCCGATCAAACCAGTGCCAACGGCGGTAACGGCATTTCCGACCTGCCGCGCGGTTACATGCCCGCCGGGACCTCCACCGCGTGGAATCGCCCGGACACGGGTTACGCCCCTCCGGCGGACTTTGTGATGCCGCCCTATCATCCGCCCGTAGCCCCCAAGGCGAGTCCGGTTGTGGAAGTTGGATCCATCCCGATTATTCAACGATCCGCCTGGGCTTTGGCGGGACCGAACATGCGCACCATACAACCGATGAACGGTGTCCGCCTGATTACATTCCATCATACCGGCGACCCCAAACCGGTCTGGGACAGTTCCTATGCCGGGTCCGCGCGGTATTGGGAATTGATCCGTGAAAGCCAGCGCCGCTGCGGATTTGAGGACATCGGTTATCACTTCGGCATTGACCGCGCCGGCCGCGTGTGGCAGCTTCGCGAACTTAAGTACCGCGGCGAGCATGTGCGCGACGGCTTTGCGCCCCCGCGATGGCTGGACCAATACGTGCAGTACCGCAACAGCGCCACGCAGCCCTATCACGGCCGTTATGTCTGGAATGCACACAATATCGGCGTGGTGTCGCTGGGCAATTTCATGATTCAATCCCCGACTCCCCAGCAAAAACAGCGCATTGTCCAAATGGGACTGCTGTTACGGCGGCTTTACCAGATTCCCATTTACCACTGTTATACCCACCAGGAACTCGTGGCCACGGAGTGCCCCGGCAAGGCGCTGCAGCCGTACATGGAATACATCCGCCGCAACAGCATTCTGTAAGCATCAAGCGGCAATCCATCCCAACCGCAAGGCGCGGCGCTGGCTGCACGGCAGCGATCGTGTCGCTGTCAGCGGAGAGCGTGCGCGGTGTTTCCGGCGGCTTTTCCCGCAAATGTAAGTCAGGTGTAATCCGCAGGCGTATTCGCCCAGCCCGGCCGGCGGGCCACTATGCATGAATCGCCGGCTTCAGGCCCGGCGGATGGGGCCATAATCCAGTCTCTGGCCGGCTAAACGGCGATTTACGGCACAAACAGATATTCCATTTTGGGCCGCAGCATATTAAGCAGGGTCCCCGGGGTCAGGCGCATCTGCGGGGACTGAACGGCGGATTTTACCTTCACCAAGTCCAGCAGCGTCGCCGGTGATTGCAGTTCCACGATTGTGGGATGATAGATACCGGCAAGCTTCGCCGCTCCGTGATATGCGGAACCGGCATAACCGATTGCATCAATCAAACCTTTCTTTAACGCCCCGGGGGCGGACCACACTTTGCCATTGGCCACTTGCGCAATCGGGACAGTCAATCGTGTTCCACGACCCGCACTGACGATCCCGGCAAAGCGGGCATGATCCACATCAAGCAGGTGCACAAGGTAGGCCTTTACCTGCGGTGAATAATCCGAAAAAGGCGAACCCGCCTCTTTCCAGACCGCTGCCTTGCTGGTGAGAAATTCCGGCTGCACGCCGATTTTTTTCATGAGCCCGGTCAGTTGAAATCCGGGGATCATGACACCGATGCTGCCGATCAGGCTGGTCGGCTCCGCATATATTTTTTCCGCCGCCATGGAAATGTAATAGGCCCCGCTGGCGCCCAGCGAACCGATGCTGGCGACAATAACCCGGCTGTCGTTGCGCAATTTCATCAGCTGGTGGTAGCACTCATCCGCATCCGTAACACCGCCGCCGGGGGAATCCACCCGCAGAACCACGGCACGAATGTTCGGGTGATTCCGAATAAATTGAACATCAGCCTGAACCTGTCGGACAGTTGCGCCGTTCACCAGTCCTGCGATATGGATGACGGCGATTTCTTCCGAACTGCCCCGCCT
>JAJZKJ010000386.1 GCA_021804195.1 Acidobacteriota bacterium | reverse complement strand
TTACCGTGCGGCCACGGAGAATTTATTGAGCGGATCTTCAATCGCTGGCCGACTGTGGAAATCGTGGGTATTGATGAAAGCCTGCCGCGGTTGACTCAGGCTCTGGCCAGAAATTTGGGCACCGGTGCCTATTTGATTCAGGCGGCCACCGGTCGGCTACCGCTGCAAGCGAAAAGTCTTGACGCGGCGGTTTGCACCACCGCCTTGCATTGCGTATCGGAGCCGGCACGCTTGCTGGGGGAACTTTACCGGGTCATCAAACCCGGCGGAATTTTGTTGCTCATGGATTGGTGCCATGATTATCCGATGCAGCGGAGCCGGGAATTGGTTCGGCGGGTGGCCCTGCGGCCGCTGGCCGGGCTGCACTCCCTTAGGGGATGCCGGGTGCTTATCACGCAGGCCGGTTTTGCGGTGACGCTGGCGGAACAGGCCCGGTTAAGCTGGCGTTGGGCAATGATGCGCTTCTTATGCCGCCGTCGCTGATGACCACCCGTTGCAGGATCGCGGTGGGCGAAGATCAAATTCGTCGGGCGATGGCCTGCCTGATGGGTGTAACAATTGGGCCAACCAGCCGCTCTTCTATAAGTGGAGTGCCGATTTCCACCAGATGCTGGTGGAGTTCATGAAGATCGCGGCGGGGTTTTTGGCCGGGCCATTGGCGCAGAATTCCGATCACCGTCAGCGGTTCTTCGACAAATTGCCCGGTTCGTATCTGGGGTACGGTGGTGCGGGGCTGCACGGCAACACGGAATTGGGTGCGGGTATCGGCGGAAACGCTCACCGCGAGGCTTACTCCAAAGGCAATGGCCTTGGAATTGGAGATGGCCAGAAGTTGGCCCAGCGTGGTCTCGCCAAACAAGGCATCGGCGATAATCTCGTGGTGATTGGCCTTGCAACGGAATTCAAAACCCCAGGCAATTTCCAGGTATTCCATATCCACGGGCGAAATGGAGAGATAATAGGGAGCCGCTTCCAGCACGGCGTGGCTGAAGTCGTGGCCGGCCTGAGGGTCCGACGGGCCGACATAGCCGCTGGCCAGAACATTCGCCCCCTTGGACAGCCAGCGGTACGTGCCGGTATCCGGGTCTTCCCGCAACATGGGGTCGCCGGCGCGGTCGCGCTGCACAAAATGCGTCAGACCGGGAAAGCTTTTCTGCATCCGTTCAAAAAATGAGACCAGTGTTCCGCGGTCCGACGGCATCGTCAGCCCGGTACCCAAAATGGTGTTGGTATAAAACGTATCGCAGAGCGAATTGTAGGATTCGGTCATAACTGGTTCGCCTTGACTGAGAGCCGCACTCCCTGGCGCGGCTTTTTAATCGGCCATGCTGGCCCCGGGTGGGCCAGGGGCGTACGACCACGCGTACAACCCAAGATATCGGTCTATTGTCCGATTTCGCAGGGCGTTTGTCGAGAGACGTTGGTATCACGGCGGGTCGCGTTGGTTGGCGCGGGGCAAAAGTACCCGGCGCCACCGCTGCAAGCACGGATCATTTTTACCGGCCAGGCGGAAAACCCGCCTATAATTAAAGTAAGGCGGTGAGCGGCTTGCTGGACGGTTGGCGCGCCTGGGCGGTTGCCGGCGGTTCAGGCGGTATGGGCAAAGTGGCGGCCAAGGCCAAAGAAAACCTTTGAAGGAAAAATCCAATGGAAATAAAACGCAATGGTTCGCAGCACTCGGTAAAAGGATCTGCCGACTGGTTTACGGGAGCGGTGCGGGTTGACCCCTTATTTCAGCCCCAGGCTCCCGCGCGCACCGCGGGGGCTTGGGTGACATTTGAACCTGGGGCCCGCACGGCTTGGCACACGCATCCGCTGGGGCAGACGCTGGTGGTCACCGCCGGTTGCGGTTGGGTCCAACGTGCGGGTGCAGCGCGGGAAGAAATTCGACCAGGGGATGTAATCTGGTTTGTCCCGGGCGAAAAGCATTGGCATGGTGCTACGGCCACGACGGGGATGACGCATATCGCCATTCAGGAAAAACTCAATGACCAGGTGGTGAACTGGCTGGAAAAAGTAAGTGAAGAGCAATATCTGGGACAAAAATAACAATAAGCGAAGCGGCATGTTGGGCGGGCGGAGATGGGAACCGAGCTGGTGGCAGACGATGGTGCAAACCACCACCTGCGGGTTATGGTGACGGCGGGAGTTTGGTGCGGCGATGGGCGGGAGAGCGGCTGAAAGTCGGCGAGCCTTGCGAAACCCGCCCGGGTCAGGTGGACGTGTCGGCGGCGCGGCCGGGGCCGGAGGATTCGCGCACGATCAATTCACCGCCAAGCTGCACGTGCATCGGCGGCAGATCCGGTTCGGCCAGACGCTGGAGCATAATCTGGTAGGCGGCGGCACCAATGCCGGCGGCAGGCTGGCGTACGGTGGTCAGTGGTACGGATAAATGCGCCGCCATGGGCAGATCATCGAAGCTGCCGATACGGAGATTCTGGGGTATTTTGATGCCGGCCTGCAAGGCAAAGCGCATGACCGAAGCGGCGCGGAAATCGCTAAGCACCAGCACCGCTTCCGGTTTGCGCCGCCGCAGGGTCGGAATCACAAATTCCGCGCTGTGAAGGTTACCGTACTGGACTGCCGCGGGATCGGATGGCAGGCCGTGGTCGGCCAAGGCTTGGAGGTATCCGCTGACCCGCGCCTGCTGGGTGGGATGGCGTGCGGTGTTACCGAAGAAGTCGATTTTGCGGCAGCCCAAGCTGATAAAGTGCGAGGTCAGGGTATAGCCCGCGCTGAAGTTATCAATTCCGACCAGATCAAAGGCGCTGCGTTGGGGATACCGAATGAGATCGCTGTCGATTAACACCACGGCAATACCCGCCGCCTTTATATCTTCCGCGATGCCGGCGGTAGCGGACAGATATTGGCCGGGCAGAATATTTTGCGGCATCAGAAAGATGCCGGCGACTTTGCGCTGGATGAATTGCTGGGCGATTTCCCGGTAGCGGGTACCTAAATCCGGCTCGTTGGGATCATCTCCCCACGAGGGATCGCGCAGCAGAAGAGCGTTTTGGTCGATGCCGGCACGGTGGGCCAATTCGTGGCCGACAAATCCAAAAAGTGATTCCACCTGCTGTTGGTGTCCCAACATCAAAAGAATGGCCCCGAAGGTGAAGGTACGCGGCGGCGGCGCGGCGAGCACTATCGACCCGGCTTTGCCGTTGCGCCGCAGGAGGCGTTCTTCACAGCGCGG
>JAJZKJ010000385.1 GCA_021804195.1 Acidobacteriota bacterium | reverse complement strand
CGAGATCGCCCAGATTAAGGCCGCCAAGGGCCAGATGGGCACGAACGTCTCCCTGCTGACGAATATCGCCCAGGCTGATGATGGCCACCTCGGTGGTTCCGCCTCCGATATCGACGATCATGCTGCCCACGGCCTCGTTGATCGGCAGATTGGCCCCGATGGCCGCCGCCATCGGTTCGAGCACCAGGTATACGTGTCGCGCCTGCGCCTGCATCGCCGAATGGAAAACAGCCTGTTTTTCCACCGCGGTAATACCGGACGGAATGGCGATCACCACGCGCGGTTTGATGAAGCGCCGCCGGCCGTGCACTTTGCGGATGAAATAGGCCAGCATGGCCTCGGTGATCTCAAAATCGCTTATGACGCCGTCCTTGAGCGGCCGGATGGCCGTAATGCTGCCTGGTGTTTTGCCCAGCATTTCCTTGGCCGTCAGCCCGACGGCGTTGCCGTTCTGGAGAACAATGTTGGTGCCCTTGCGAACCGCCACCACGGATGGTTCGTTCAGGACAATACCCTGGCCGCGTACGCAAACCAGCGTATTGCATGTCCCCAGATCGATACCCATGTCCAGGGAAAACCAGCCCAGAGCCCAGTCAAAAAACACGCCTGTATTGCTCCGTTCTGAGAATCTCTCTAGAATCCCACGAGCACCTTGTACTGGTATACCACGTAGATCAGGGCGGCCAAGGTGGCCAACATGCCGATGAGCGCCAAGGCGGTGTATACGTTCGGCTGCGGCTTAACGCTTATTCGGCTTCGCGGACTTCCGCTTGACATGGGAACTCCCAGGGATCGAATCCCTTACAGCACCGCTCCGGCCGGCTTACAAGCCTGGTCCACTCATGACCAGATCGGCGGTGTCAATTTTCGCGCCAGGCGCCTGGAGCGTTACCACGCCGACCGATTCCGTGGTGTCCACTCGCTGGACAATCGCGTCCCCGATGTACTTGTGATCGCGATAGATGGTCAAACGGGTCCCCTTGTGGATTCCATCGCGACGGCCCAGGGAAGTGCTCACGTAAGTCCGGCCGTCGAATGTCCGCACGCGGCGGATGATTCCGTTGACCCGCACCGGTGTGGGCGTGCCAATCATGGTGCGCAGATTGACGGCGCGTTGCGGCGAAACGGTTGTTTTGGCCGCCGCCAGGACCAGCTTGTGATTCAGAGCGACAATGCTTTCCTGAAGCGTCTGGATGGTCTTCCGCGCCGCGTCGCGCTCGTCGGTAAGTTGATCCACGCGCCGGTTCAACTGTGCGTTTTCATTAATGTATCGCAGCAGCGACGGGCGCAGTGTGTTCAACTGCGCCGTTTCGTCGGCCACCTGTTTGTTGAGGGAATGGACGGTATTCGTCAGCAGGGAGACGTTCGTGCCCATCTGGCCCTTGGCGGCCTTAATCTGGGCGATCTCGGTCTGATCGCCCGCCACCTGGCCTTCCAGATTGATGATCTGGGATTGCAGCGCCCCCGCCTGTCGCGCCGCGGCCCGCCGGGCGGCGGCCAATTTTCGCAGCAGAGCGGTGTTTTGCGTCTCCTGCTGCGCTAACGCCGCCGCCGCCGCGATCCGCGACTTCTGTTCAACCTGCAATTGTTCTTTGTAATTCGGTTGTTTATAGGCGAACAGCACCACCAGAACCGCCAGCACCAGCGCCAGCACAAGCTGAAGCACAACGAAAATTTTTGTCAACGTATTCAAAGGCGACTCCCGTTGGCCGAATCTTCACCTGCGATCTTCGTTCGCCCGTCTACGGTGCCGGTTTGCAACCGCTGATTTTATTCCGGCATTGCCGTGAACGCTTGCTTTCGCCCGGGCGTCAGGCCCATCCCCAACGCGTATACGCCGCAAGCCCCGCTTCCCACTCCTCTCTGTATGCCGAAAGTTTAGTAGCCCCGCAACGTCTGTCAAGGGAAATGGTGGGGATATTTTTTTCTGCGGGATCCCGAATGTCGGGCCACGGGGTGTATGGCGCGCCGGCGCCGGCGCGCCGCGTCGCATGGATTTGCGGTGCTTATGTCACCAAGAGCCTGTCCGGACAGGCTCTAAATTATTCCCCGGAAAATTGGTGCGATCTTATGACGATACGCTTCCCGCCGGGACGGCGATCTCCGCCGGCAACGGAGCCGCGGCTTCGCCATTGGCCGTCTCTTTGAGAAAAGTGATCCAGCGCCCTTCCAGTGAAAGCAATGCGCTGCGCAAGCGGTTCGGATTGATCGGCTTGTGCAGCACCAGCTCCGCATCCAATCCGAATGTTTCTTCCATCACATCGGTGGTTGGGCCGTCGATTATCACGATCACGGGCAATCCTGAAATCCTGGTGTCGGCCCGAATTTCCTCGAGCAGTTTCCCGCCGTCCACGTCCCGCAGCGGCAGCTTAAGAAAAATAGCGTCCGGCCGGCGCTTCGATTCAAACGGCGGCTCGCGCCGCAGAAACGGCAATACGTCCATTCCCCGCCGCAGCACCATCAGTTTGTTATAAATCCGGGCGGTATTAAAGGTCTCGGCCAGAGCAAACACTTCGCTGGGACTGTCTTCAACGAGCAGAAACGCCAGCGGCTCGAATGGGTAGTGCTCAGACTCCATACTCGTCCTTTCCATATCCATTTTTCCGGACCGCCGCCTTGCCTGTTTTTCCGCCTTCGCATCCGGCGTAAAAAAATTGATCTTCCACAGATCGTTATCGGTTTGCCGTCCCGACTTGCTTGAACACCCGTGCAGGCATAAGTTGCGGCAATGGCGGACTGTTTGTCTATGCGAATAACCGTTCTGGGTTCGGGCACCTCGACCGGTGTGCCGATGATCGGGTGTCACTGTCCGGTTTGTTCCAGCGACGATCTTCGGGATCGCCGTTCGCGCTGCAGTATTGTGGTGCATTATCAGAACCACCATATCCTGGTGGATACCACTCCGGAACTGCGCTTGCAGGCTATTGCGGCCCGGCTCGACCGCATCGATGCCGTGGTGTTCACACACGCCCATGCGGATCATATTTTCGGACTTGACGATGTGCGACGGTACAACACGATCCTGGGTTCCCCGCTGCCCATTTACGCCGCCGAGGATACCCTCGTCGCATTGGAACGCATATTTCCCTATGCCTTCATCCAACAACAAGACGCGGGCTTTTTTCGCCCTACGCTGGCGCCCAACAGGATTAGTGGACCTTTCGATCTTTTCGGCGTATCGTGGCGGCCCATACCC
>JAJZKJ010000384.1 GCA_021804195.1 Acidobacteriota bacterium | reverse complement strand
CATGGCTTTCCCGTGACACGGGCGGCGGGATAACGCCGTCCGCCCGCCGGCGCTGATTTTATTTCGCCGGCCGCGTTGGCCTCCGTGGTCGTGCGGTGCGGTCGAAGGGCTCACTGGAAGCAAACCGGATTGAATTGTTTTTCTAAAAGGTTCGTTTTATGTCACAGGTGATTTTAATAATTCTCGGCCACACCCCCTACGACGGTTCTGATGCGGCGTGGAATGCGCTGCGTCTGGTTGGCCAGTTACACAAGGATGGCGCCGTGGTGCGCCTGTTTTTGATGAACGACGCGGTAGATCTGGCCCGTGAAAGCGTCAAACCGCCGGAGGGCTATTTTGATCTGGTGCGGATGGTCAAAGAGTTGATTGCCGCCGGGGTACTGGTGCGTGTGTGCGGCACCTGCCAGGGGCGCTGCGGTGTGGCGAAAGGCGAGCCGTACTACCCGGGCGCCGACAAGTCGTCGATGACTGAATTATCTCAATGGGTACGCACCAGCAACCATATTCTGACGTTTTGATTTGAACCGGATCATCCCCCGTTGGCGGACGGTTCTTCCTGGCCGAAAAATCTGAAGTACAGGTAGATATTCGCCGCCATGACGGCGGCGTAGATGAAAAACGGCGCTTCCATGGCGGACAGGTCAAAGAGATAACCCGTGCACAGAACCGCCCCCGATGCCGCCGAAAGCCGCGCCACCTGATTGATCGCCAAGGCCCGGCCTATATCATCGGAATGAACACGGCTGGTCAGGGCGGTTTGCTGCGCCGGCAAAGCCGCGATGCGCAGGGCCGGCGTCAACACATAAATGGCCAGCGCCGGCCACAAATGGTGCCACAGGGCCAGCACCAGCAAAAGCGCCGTCCCCAGCGCTCGTGTAAAAGTAACGCTGCGCACAAAACCCAGTCTTTTTTCCAGCGTGGGAGCGGTCAGCAGCGCAACGGCGCCCACAATGGTCGCGGCGGCGGTATAGACCGCCATATAGGATTTGCTTACGTGATAGACGATAACAAAAAAAGGTATCAGAAATGGCGTAATCAATCCCTGGCTCAACCCATTGAGCGCGCCGGTGATGCTGAAATGACCGATGACTTTACGCGAGCGAGTCCCGCGCCGCGCCGCCGGCCGGCGCCGCGGTGCGCGCAGCGGCGGCAGTAAAAATACTCCGAGCGCCGAAATGATTCCCGCCGCCAGAAAAGTGTTTGGAATCGAAAAGAATCGGACCAGCAGCGCGCCTCCGGCGCCGGCCATGCCGCTCAGGAACGCCAGCGTGGAATAGTAAAACGTGCGATTCCCCGGTGTGGTCAAGTCGGCAATCATGGCGCTTTGTACCGGCTGTGCCGCGCCGCCCATGCCGCCGCCGATCAGCGAGCCTGTCGCGGCGAAGCCTCCGATAACCGACGCCACGTACAGCAACGGTAAAACGGGAAACGCGAATACCAGAAAAGCGCTGATCGGAACCATCAGGGCGGTGATCATCAGCATTCCCTTGCGGCTCCAGGTATCGGACAGATGACCCACCGCCAGTCCCAGCAGGGCGGTGGCCACAATCCCCGTCGTATACAATGAGCCAAGCACCAGACTTCCATATCCCAGAGTTTTCAGAACCAGATAGGGCAGGGCCACCGCCATCATGCCGCTGGCCACGCCGCGGCTGATGCGAAACAAAACCAGCAACAGCAAGCTCTTGCGATCCATTCGGAGGGCTGCGCCGGGTGGAGGATTGTCCGCCGAAACGTCTGTGGCGGTGGGGGGCGATGAATCTCGCTGGATAGACTTCATTGGCTGCATTGTAGCACGAACTTGGGGAAAATTTAATTAGATAATGCAACTAAATACAGTGGTCGGCGTAATACCCTGTATGTGGTCTAATGATTCTTCCGATGTGGGCCTGGTTGTGCAAACAGTGGATAATAAACCTGTATGGACGTATGATCGATATGTTATGCCGAGCGGGAAGAAGAATATTTCCTGATTGCGAAATTATAAAGTGCTTCCATGTTGAAACAAAATAAAAGCCTCGCGTCGTTGCTTGCGGATTCCGGCCGGGTCGCCGGCCCCCTGGCGGTTGATGCGGATATGCTCGCCGGCGCCTTCCTTTCGCTGATTCCGCAAATGATGGGAACGCTGCGGCGGCATATCAAAGCGATCGGGGGGCGGGAACTTCGCGTGGGACAGTTTCGCATGATGCTGGCCATTTACATGCGGAAAGAGATTTCGATTTCCCAGACGGCGCAATGTATGGGTTTGACGTTGCCGTCCGCATCCAAAATGGCGGATGATCTGGAGCGGCAGAAACTCATTCGGCGCCAAGCCGACAAAAAAGATCGCCGGCGGGCGCTGCTCTCGCTCACGCCGCGGGGCGGGGAAGTGCTCCGGAATGTGATGCTCTCCGCCCAAAAACATCTGGCGAAAATATTTGGATCGCTCACGCCCATGGAACGGGCCTTTTTATTTTGCGCGGCCCAAACGTTGCGCCCGCTGTTCGAGCCGACCCCAAGATAAGGGGCCGTCAATAAATGGGATGACATGATGAAAACCGCAATAAAAGTAATTCTGATCGTTGTGGCGGCGGCTCTGGTGGTTGATTGGGGCTGGACCTGGTGGGCGGGTCGCGCCCCCACGCCTGTCGCTTTCAAGACCGCGCCCGTCACGGTGGGAACTCTTCGCGCCACCGTCAGCGCCACCGGCACGCTCGAACCGCGGGACGTGGTGGACGTCGGCGCGCAAGTCAGCGGAAGGATTGCGTCTTTCGGTTTGGACGCCAGGGGCCATGAGGTTGATTATGACTCACCCGTGAACAAAGGAACCGTTCTGGCGCGGATCGACCCGTCGCTTTATGCCGCCGATGTGGTCTCGGCCGGGGCCGCACTGGCCCAGGCGCAGGCCAACGTGGAGGCCGCTAAAGCTAATTTGGAAAAAGATCGGGCGCAATATATTGACGCCCGGGCCGATTGGGAGCGGGCCAAGCGGCTGGGGCGAAAATCCGTGGCGCTTTCCGCCAGCCAGTATGACGCCTATCAATCAACCTACGATCAGTCCCGGGCCAATGTGGACGTGGGCAAGGCGTCCGTGGACCAGGCCCGCATGGCGGTGCGGGCGGCGGCTGCCGCCCTGGCCCGCGCCCGGATAACGCTCGGCTACTGCACGATCGCCTCGCCGGTCAAGGGTGTGGTGATTGATAGACGCGTGGAAATAGGCCGATGTCGGCTTCATT
>JAJZKJ010000383.1 GCA_021804195.1 Acidobacteriota bacterium | reverse complement strand
AAAGCCCTTCTCTACTGCTCGACTGTTCAACTGCTCCACTGCTCTATTTTTGCCTTTGGCAAAAATCGGGGCGACAGGATTTGAACCTGCGACCTCTTGACCCCCAGTCAAGCGCGCTGAACCAGACTGCGCCACGCCCCGTTGGAAAAACCATCGTATCCAAAAAGTACCCGGCAATCCACCGTCCACCTGGTTTGATCCGATTCGCCCTGCTCCGATGGATTTTTACAACGGACGGGCGATGGTTTGCTGGCGTAAATAATCATGCAGGGCTTGCGGGCTGTTGACGCCGCCGCCCAGGCCGCTGAGGTTGACACCGCCGTAGGGCAGGCCATAGGCGAACACGTTATGCGCGTTGATCCACGAATTGCCGGCCACCAGCGCTTCGGCCACGCGCCGCGCCCGTTCCCAATCCGCGGACCATACGGAATTCGCCAACCCGTAGCGCGAACGGTTCACCAGGTTAATGGCCTGCTCTTGCGTTTTGAATTTCAGCAGGTAGGCGACGGGTCCGAAGATTTCTTCCTGTGCGCAGATATTGTCGGGATCGCCGGCGAGCAAGGCGGGCTTGACGAAATAGCCGCCGTCCGCCGCGGCGGTTCCGCCTTCCAGCACGGCCACGGCGCCTTGCGCCCGGCCTTTTTCGAGGTAGCCCAGCACGCGCCGCCGCTGTTTCTCCGACACCACCGGCCCCATTTCCGTGACCGGATCCAAACCGTGGCCGAGGCGGACTTTCTCCAGCCGGGCGCGAACGGCATCGACGAACTGGTCATAAATCCGCTCGTGCACCAGCCAGCGCGTGGCGGTGCAGCAAACCTGGCCGGTGTTGAGCGTGATGGCGCCGGCCAATTGCCCGGCGGTTTGTGCAATATCCACATCATCGAACAGCACCGCGGCGCCTTTGCCGCCCAGCTCCAGCTTGCAGGGAATCAGGTTGCGTCCCGCCGCCTCGGCGACCCGCCGTCCCACCTCCGGCGAACCGGTGAAGGCGATGCGGGCCAGGCCGGCGTGTTGGCCCAGCGCCGCCCCGGCGGCACGGCCCAGGCCGGGAACCACGTTAATCACCCCGTCCGGAATGCCGGCTTTCTGGGCGAGCCGGCAAAAATAAAGCGAGGACAGGGGCGTATTCTCCGCCGGTTTGAGAACAACGGTATTGCCGGCAGCCAGCGCCGGCGCCAGGTTCCAGCCCAGGAGCATAAAAGGAAAATTCCAAGGGAGAATAAAGCCACAGGCGCCGTACGGCACGCGCAGGGTGTACGCTTCCATGGCCTTGAGACCGATCGGTTCCCGTGGTCGCAGGTGAACCGCCAGATCGGCGAAGTAGCGCAGTGCCCGGCCGGCATCGGGCACGTCGAACCCCGCCGCCTGCGCCAGCGGCTTGCCCACGTCCAGCGATTCAATTTGCGCCAGGGCATCGGCATGTTTGTCCACCAGGTCCGCCAGGCGGTGCAGCAACACCGCGCGGTCGTTCGACGGCATGGCGGCCCAGCCCGACTGATGAAAAGCTTTTTGTGCGGCGGCTACCGCCGCGTCAACGTCCGCCGCATCTCCCGCGGCCACTTTCGCCAGAACTTCGCCCGTGCCGGGATCACGGGTTTCAAAGTTTTGGCCGGCGGCGGCGGGTACAAAGCGGCCGCCGATATACATGGGCAACGGCTGGGCGGCCAGGAATGATTTCACCTCGGGCAGCAATACGGTTTTCATGATCGGGCCACCTTTCGTCCAATGGGAACCACGTTTACTTGCTCTATTTTATCAATCATTTCGCGCATCGGATCATCCTCCGTGAGCCGTTGCCGCAGCAGTTCGGCGACTTGCCGGGAGGTGGGCAGAGCGTCCCAACCACCCCCGCGGCCGCACGCTTTGAGTGCGCCGCAAGCCGCCGCGAACAGCACGGCCTGGGGTACGGAAAACCCGCGGGCGATCGCCAGGGCGTAGGCGCCGTGGTAGGTGTCGCCGCAGCCGGTGGTATCCACCGCCTCGACGGGGAAGGCCGGCAGGTGCGCCGGAGGGCGGGCCGGCGAGTCGGTCCACCAGCAACCGGCGGCGCCGGCGGTAACGACGGTCGCGGCGCGGGGTGTGTTCGCCAACCGGGCGCAGGCGGCGCATAAATCCCGCTCCCCCGTGAACCATTGTGCAAATTCCTCGGGCGCCACCAGATGGTCCACCTGTTCCAGCAGTTGAGCCGCCTGGGGCGAGCGGCCTTCCATATCGATAACGACGGGGACACCGGCGTGGCGCGCTTTTTTCGCCAAGTCCACAGGCGCCGGCTCGCAAAGAAAATCGAGCAACAAAACGCGGCTCGCCGCGAGCAAGTCGTCCGGCAGGTCGGCGGCGGAAATCGGCTCAAAAGATCGGTTGTCGTAAAAAATGGTGCGTTCGCCGGTGCTCCGGTCGATCACAATGTGGCTGTGATAAGGACGCCCGGATGGGTCGGAAATCATATAAGACAGATTCACGCCCCGGGCGGCGAGAATCCGGCGGATATGAAGCGAGAGTTCATCTTCGCCGAGGCGCGCCACGAACACCGCCCGGCCGCCGAGCGCCGCCACCGCCGCCATTGCCGTGCAGGCCGGCCCCCCGCCATGACGGGTCGCGGCGCGCACCGGAACCTTCACATTGGCGGGTGGATACTTATCCACGGTTAGCAAATCGTCAACGGCGGCGATTCCGACGCCAAGCACGTCACAGGTCTTCTCGATCATGGCGATTGCTTTCTCCCGCCGGCGTCCCGGCGGGTGACGCCATCCACGACCGGGCCGGGCGTGGATGTTCCGGGTTGTTGCGCGTGCCGTTCACCAGCACGCCCCCGGCGGTATAACGCATGGCGGTGGCGGTGAGATTCATATCGTCCGCCAACGAGCGGGTGGGAACGATGCCGGCCCCCTGGAGTCTTGCGTGATACGCCCGGACCGCCTCTTCCGGAGAGATTTCGTCATCGGCGATGTGCCGAAGCATCTCCACAAATACAAGCTGGTCCTCGGCATGGTTGATCTTCCGTCCGAACAACGCGACGCGGGCCCCGTATTTCTTCGCCTCCGCCAGCAGCTTGAAAGCGTCATAAGTGGTTCCCTCTCCGCCGCCGAGAATCCCCACGATCACGGATTCATCGTAACGGCACAATTCCTCCATATAACGCGGGCCGTGGTAGACGATCTTGAGAAAAATCGGCCGGGATGTTGTCGGCACGCCCGCCAGCAGGCTGCAGATATGGTC
>JAJZKJ010000382.1 GCA_021804195.1 Acidobacteriota bacterium | reverse complement strand
ATCAAACGCATGGCCGTGTGATAGTGAAACTTTTTGAGCTCTTTTTGAGCATCCTGCATAAGCACAGCCGACTCAATAAGCTTGAAGTTATTAAAGCCGGCGGCACGCATCTGCAGCATCAGCCGCTCGGTTTTGTTGAGCACCTGTGCCTGCTGGCCGGCCATGCGTTTGATGTCTTTTTGTTCGCTTAGCGGAGCCGGGCCTTCAAGGCCTTCGCCGCCCCAACCCGCCTTTTTTCCTCCGCCGGTAGCGCCGCCGGGCGGCTGCTTGGAGGTGTCCTTCACCACACCGGTGCTGAACGGGTCGTTGGTAAGCCGCGTGGGCGTGCGGCGTCCGCCTTTACCCACCGCGGTTTGACCGACCATTTCGCCGCTGGCGCGGCCTTCGCGGCCTTCTCCACTGCGACCCTGAATTTCATCGTTGTGTGGCATGTTGTTGCCCGTAACGCCCTGGGCGCTCATATCGCTGATGGGGCCATCCATGGCGGCCCACCCCAGCCCCTTGTTCATCGAGTCGTTCCATTTGCTGCCTGTGTCTTCCATTTGATTGGTCATGTCTTCTTCGTTCTGCAGCAGTTTGCCCATCATGTCTGTGAGCTTATCAGGCAACGGAGGAGCCGGCACATCATTTTGCGCAACCGGCTCTTCCATGGACCATTTCATGGTATCGGGCTGCTGCATAAGCCACCGCTCTATGTGCGAAGTTTCTTTTTTGGCATCCTCAAGACCGTTGGCTTCGAGCGGCGTGGCGATTTTTATCGCGCCCAACTTGAGCGCGTTTTTGGTCATGGCCAGGTCCACCTTCATTTGGGCCAGATCATCCACCAGCGAGGCGGCGGCCTGATCCTGCTCGGTGATGTTGCTCATGTTGGTCAGCGCCTGGTTGAGGAATTTGGACCATTTATCTTCGGCGGCTTTCACCTTGGCCAGTTCGTGTTTGTCGTTGGCATCGTATTGATTGACAGGCTTGCGTGCCAATGCGGCCGTGGCATTAAGCACATCGCGCTGCTGCTTTTCAAATTTTTTGAGCTTCAGCAAAAGCTGCTTCCACGCGGCCTTTTCTTCGTTCGGAAAACGCCCGCCCTGGTGCGATGTTACCGAATCCAGTGGGGTTATATGGTTCGACGCAATGGCCAGCAGAGCCTTGAGCACATTAATGATGTTGACCTGATGGTTGCGCAGTTTGTTGGCAATAAGCGCTACGCCGCCGGTCTGCGAAACGGCCGCCAAATCTCCGGCGCGGGCCACAGCCCCTGTTGCATCGCCATGGCTCAGTACATCCAGCGCTTGACGCACGGTTGCCATGCTCTGCGGAAAATTAAAATGGGCGACCATATCGGTCATCGTCGATCGCAGCCGCCGCTGACCCGCCTGTACACTGCCGGCCAGCGTATGATCAGCCGATAAAGCCAGTTTTTGCAGTAGAAAGGCATCCGCCTGATCGCGCAGCGTGCGCTGCTGCTGCAGCATCAATTCCAGGTCGCGCTCCAGCGCTTCCCAGCGGCTGAGATTTTTGGGAGCAGCAGCCACGGCGGCGGCCAACGTTATTTTGTAGACATGGCCCGTGGTGGTTTGCGGACCTAAGTCCAGCGAATCAACCTGAATATTACGATTATCAGTGGCGGTAAAGCGATACCGTACCACATCGCCTATTTTGTATTGCGACGCGGGCAACTGCAGCATGTAGCGAATGGTGGCATTGGTGGCGGGTTTGCCGTTGGCGGCATTCTGAATTTGCCAGTTGCGCACCGTGGTAAAGCCTGCAGCCTGCCGGGCCGCCACCTGCAGTTGTAAATCGGTAAGGCCGTAGTCATCCGAGGCGCTGGCCGCAAGGGCTACGCCGCCGCCGGGGCTGGCTGATACATCGCTGTGCGGCACAAATACGTGCACCGCCGGCGGCGCATCGGGTATGGCGGTGGCTGTAAACTGATTATCTCCGGCGAGAGCTCCCGCCACCGGGTTTTGCGGAAAACGCTGAAGCGCCCGGCCGCCGGCATCGTTAATAAGCAGATCAAACTTTTGTGTGGCCGCAAGGGTAAAATCGGCGGTAAAGTGTTGGCCATCGGTGGTTTTCACCGGTAAAAGTTTTCCATCGGCAAACTCAATAAGCGCCGATGCGCCCAAAAGAGCATGACTGAGCTTTGCGGATATGACAACATGGCTGCCAAGGGGCGCGGCGAAAGAGCCGGCCTCAGCGGTAAGGTTGTCACCGGTAAGGGCGATGTTCTGGGGCTTTTGCGTAGCCAGCGTGTAGGCGGGTGGCGCAACGGCTACATCATACGAGGCCATGGTGATTTTGGGCAGCACATGAATGGCATATTGGCGGCTTTGGGTTCCGCCGGCATCCACCATGTACGTTACGTCTTCCGCAGCACTCGGCAGTAGGTAACGGTAGGAAGTATTGTTCTCGCCGAACAACGCCATTTGCGCGGTCTCTTTTTTGCCGCTCTTAAATTTAAAGCTGATGGTGGAGCGTACAATTTCATGCGTGGGCGTGCTGATATGAACGGTAAACTCCACCGGCTCGCCGGCCAGCACGGTCTCGTCGCCGGGCGTTACAGAAAGAATCTCGGCAATGCCCTGCCGCGGCACAAACGCCCCCGGCGACGTCAGCACCGCAAAGCCATGCGATATCTGATTGGGAAACAGAGCCGCTAACACCACGGCAATAATGCCGATCACCCCTGCCACCAACCACGGCCGCGTCTGACGCTTCCACGGAACAACTGCCCCAAGATTGTGCGCGGCCAGGCCGGCATCAATTTCGCGAAGCACCGCCGGAATCCAATCGGCTCGCGGGTCCGCCAGAGCCTCCAACTCTGTTTGCGAGCCAAGGCGTTGAAGCTCGGCCGCAAGCAACACCGCGTTAATGAGGCGGTTCTCAAGCGGCATGTTGAGTTCAGCGGCGTGCAGTTCTACCCAGCGGGCTATTTGGGCGTAGTCCGGCCGCTGCCACAGCACCTTGTGCAGGTGGCGCCAATAGGCCAGCGCCATAACCGCTGGAATCAGCAGCAGCAACACCCAGCGCAGAACATGAGGCAAATCAAAGATGCCCGCCGTCAATAAAATAGCCACAATAGCCGGAATTACCACGGTAAAGAACCGCCAAGCCCCATAGTAGGATGTTGTGGGGTTTGAATCAAATGCTTTGGCAGCGGCCATTTGCCGGGGTAAGTTCGGGCTCTTGGCGCACAGTAAGACGGCCCCGATTGTGCAAGGAGATTTG
>JAJZKJ010000381.1 GCA_021804195.1 Acidobacteriota bacterium | reverse complement strand
TGCTGCGCAAGCTCCGGGCTCAAGCCGCGCCGCGCCAGGCTGAGCACCGATGCGATGGATTCATCGCATACGAGCTTGCCGACGGGCAGGGCTTCCGCGGAAGGGAGCGGCAGCTGAGCCCGCACGCTTTCGTCATCGCCATCGAGCAGCGATGCCTGGCTGATTTCCTGGGCATCGTGATCCTGCGTGGCCATCCAGAAAACGGCAACCGCCGCGCGGCCGCGGCGGCGGAGTTCGGCCGCCAGGCGAATGGCGGCGATGGCCTTATAAACCGTGAATAATGGCCCGCCAAAGAGGCCGATCTGCTGGCCGGCCACGATCGCCACAGTATCCGAATGCGACAGCAGATCAATCTGGTTTTGAGTTTCAATGCCCGAGTCGAAGCCCTGATTTTGCCGCGAGAGGACCCGGGAAAGCGCGGTGCGGCGGCCGGCGGGGTACTGCCGCTCGCGAGCCCGCTGTTCGAGCGCGGGAAGCGCAAAGGGCGGGCCGGCGGGATAAAAAGAGCCGGCGCGGGAAAATTCGTAAAGATAATCCGCGTAAAGCCGGTGGAGGCCTGGCAGGCGGCGCAGGTCCATGCGGGCGGAGGTCTCGACGGTACGCGCCTCAGACATGCGCACCCGCCGGCCGCATTTGTGCAGAGGAAATAGAATCGCAGGCGGGCAGCGCCTGTTCGGCTTCCGCCAGGGCTTCGGCCAGCCGGGCGCGGTCCGCGGCGGGCACCGGCTGCAGAGGCAGGCGGGGAGGGCCGCCGTAGAAGCCGGCGAGATCCATAGCGGCTTTGATGGCCGGGACTCCACCCTGGGCGCTGGCCAGCGCCAGTGACATGATCCGCCGCTGGCACTGCAAGCCCTGGTCCCAGTCCCGAGCCAGGCCGGCTTGCCAAAGCGCGATACAGGCGGCGGGGATGATATCGCCCAGGGCCAGGATGGTGGCTTCCACGCCTGCGGCCAGGGCCGGCCAGAGTGTGGCCGCATTGCCGGGCAAAACGGTAAAAGGAACAGGATGACGGCGAGCGGAAATGGCCAGCAGACGGCTGATTTTTTCCAGGTTGCCGGAACTTTCCTTGATGCCGGCAATGCGCTCGTGCCGGGCCAGGGCGGCAACCGTTTTCACCGCGATATCGAGACCGGTCAACTGAGGGAAGTTGTAAATCAGGATTGGTATCGGCGAGGTGTCGGCCAGCCGCAGGTAATAATCCGTGAGCGCGGCCGGGGTCATATTGTTTTTGTAATAATGCGGCGTGCGCACCAGCGCCAGATCGTATCCCAAACCGGCGGCATGCTGCGTCATGGCCAGCGTGGCCGCGAGTGATTCTTCCGCGGCGCCCGCGATCAGAACCCGTTTTTGCGCGTGCGCGGCGCGGGCCGCGGCCCGCAGCACGGCCTGCTTTTCTTCCCGTTCGAGCAGGATTGCCTCGCCGGTTGACCCCAGGATCACGTAACCCGCCAGCGCATGGGCGGCGTAGCGGTCGAGATTTTCGCGCAGATGACTGTCCGCGAACCGGCCTTCCGCATCGAAGGGCGTGGTCAGGGGAAGATAAATGCCGCGCAATTTCATCCATTCCATTGTAGGGGCATCATGCCCGCACTGGGTCGGGCGCCGGCATGCGCCGGCAGGATGCGGGCTTCGGATACACTGAAACTTATGGTTGAAGCGTATGCGCAGTGGACCGATGGCGAACGTTTTCTGACCGGCTCGGGCAGCGGGCATGCGCTGGCTGTGGACGCCGATCGCGAGCGCAACACGGCTCCCGGTCCGATGGAGTTGGTGCTCATGGGCCTGTGCAGCTGCACCGCAACTGACGTAGCGCTGATTTTGCGGAAGAAACGCCAACCTTTTGCCCATCTGCGGGTGGAAGCGAAGGCGGAGCGGGCGCCGGAACCGCCGACGGTCTTTACGGCCATTCATCTGACCTACCGCATAACCGCCGCGTCGCCGGCCAGCCCGGAGCGGGCCGCGGTCGAGCGCGCCGTGCAGCTCTCACAGGAAAAATACTGCGGCGTGGCCGCCATGCTGAAAAAGACCGCGGCCATAACCTGGGATGTGGTGCTGGATGCGGGACCAGGCAGCGAAGTGGACGCCGCTCCGGCAAAGGCCGCCCGATGAAGTCCAGTTCGCCGGAAACACGAACCACCGCGGCCCGGAAAGCGCCATTGCGCGGCAAGGATCCGCGGCGCCAGGGCCGCGAAGCCGCGCTGCAGATTTTGTATGCCATGGAGCTCAATGGCGAAACCGCCGAGCAGGCCGCGGCCTGGTATTGGCCCCTGCACGGCGCTATCGGACCGGATGGCCAACGCCTTGCCCAGCGCCTGCTCAGCCAAACGGAAGAATTGAGCGCTGATATTGCCCGCACTGCCGCAATACTCTGCCCGCAGTATCCACTGGAACGCATGGCGCCGATTGACCGGGCCTTGCTGCGGCTGAGCCTGGCGGAAATGCTGGGCCAGCCGCATACTCCCGGTCCGGTGATTATTCAGGAAGCGATCCGGATGTCGGATCATTATGCCCGTCCGGAAATGAAAAAGCTGCTGAACGCGGTGCTGGATGCGGCTTATAAAGAGAGAAAAAAGAAGGCGCGGGAATAGAACGCGGCACGCCGGCTTCGATTGATCGAAGCAAGCCAATCACAGTCGAAAGCGGCGCAGCCGCGCGTTTTATGCCAAAATCAGGGGCGTATGCATGACAACATTCAGCCCCAAACCTGGGATCAACTGCCCTGGGAATCATTGAATCCATCGCTGCAGCGCCAGATGGTCTATGGCGAGCAGGCGATGATTTCGCGCATCCGCCTGAAAAAAGGCGCACAAGTCCCCGAGCATTCACATTCCAATGAACAGATTGCCTATATCGTCGAAGGAAAATTGAAGTTTACGCTGGCGGGCCGGGATATCGTGGCCAGCGCGGGCCAGGTGCTGGTGATTCCGGGCGGCGTGCCGCACAGCGCCGAAGCTCTGGAAGACACCCTGAATCTGGATGTTTTTGCCCCGCCGCGCCAGGACTGGATTCGAAAAGAGGACGCTTATCTGCGTTAAGAATTGACCGCAATTCCCCCAGCCTGTCAGCCCAGGAGCGGCAGGGGAAAACGGCGGGAGAGGTTCAGCATCTTCATGGCGCGATCCATTCGGGGGAAGCGGATCAAAAGTTCTCTGTCATTGCAGAATTTTGGGGGTAATAAAGAAGAGCAGCTCCTGATTGGATTTGGTCACCTGGGTCTGCTTGAACA
>JAJZKJ010000380.1 GCA_021804195.1 Acidobacteriota bacterium | reverse complement strand
TCGTTTACCTGGTCCACCGCCGCGATACGCTGCGGGCGAGCAAAATCATGACGGACCGCGCCCTGGCCAATCAGAAGATCTCGCCCGTCTGGAACACCGTGGTCGAGGAAGTGCTCGGAACCGATGCCGACGGCGTCACCGGCGTGCGAACGAAGAATCTCAAAACCGGCCGGACCGATGTGCTGGCCTGCCGCGGCATGTTCGCCGCCATCGGCCATACTCCCAACACCGCTTTTCTGAAAGGACAAGTTGCCCTCGACGAAAAGAATTATGTCGCGCTCCAGGATCCGTTCCGCTCCACCACCAGCGTGCCCGGCGTATTCGCCGCCGGCGACTGCGCTGATCCGGTGTACCGCCAGGCGGTCACCGCCGCCGGCATGGGCTGCAAGGCGGCCCTGGACGCGGAACGCTGGCTGGCCGAACAGGGCGTTCATTAAAATTGCGGGCCAGGCGTTAAGACGCCGGCAAGGAGCCTTTCATCCGTTTCGCCGTTCCGCCCAATCCCGACGTCCCTTTTGAAATCGTGCATGCGGACGATGATCTTCTCGTTGTCAACAAACCCGCCGGTGTGGTGACGCAGCCGGGCAAGGGCCATGCCGCCGATTCACTGCTCAACGGTCTGTTCAGCCGTTATGGCAAACTGCTCCAGAATCTGGGCGTCAAACGCGATTGGGGCCTGCTTCATCGGCTGGATAAACAGACCAGCGGGTTGCTGCTGGTGGCGCTGCGCCCCAACGCTTACGACTCGCTCCGCGCGCAGTTCGAACAACGGCAAGTATGCAAGGAATATCTGGCGCTGGTCCGCGGCCGGCCTTCGCCGCCGCAGGGTGTTGTCCAGGCTCGGCTCAAGGAAATCGCCACCGCTCATGTAAAAAAAGTGATTGTCTCGCGCCGCGGCCAAGAGGCGATTTCCTCTTACCGCGTCCTGACCGGCGGTCCCCGCGCCTCGCTCGTGTCCGTGGCCATCAAAACCGGCCGCCTGCACCAGATCCGCGCGCACATGATGTTCCTCGGAACACCCGTGCTCGGCGATGATCTTTATGACGCACCGGCTGCCCGCCCCGGCCAGGTTGCGGGCCGGATGTCCGCGCCCGGCCATGGGATCCCGACCTCGCCCGCCGGGAGGCGGGTAGCCGGCGGGATTCCCCGGCTTTGCTTGCACTGTTGGAAACTGGGATTCAAACATCCCGGTCTCTCCCAATGGCGAGAATTTCAACTTCCCCCGCCACCGGACATGATCGCTGTTGCGCACCGTCTTGGCTTAATGGTCGCGGTCTGAATTCCGGCGCGCCGGTATCCGAGCCGCGCGCGTAAGCGACCGGATGGACTATGAATCGTGTCCCCGCCCATGCCGCTTGCTGACGCGCGCGGCTCGGCGGCGCCCCTGGCGGTTTCGCCGGATCATGGGTTACCCGCGGCATTACGGGGTATGCACTCTTGCGGTGGCCCGATCTAAAATCTCTCGCGCCGAGTTTTCCGGGATCATCACAATGGCCAATCTACAGACTCGCTGCAATCCGACAGCGCAATCCAAAGGTGTCCTTGACCTGCCGGCCCGCGTGCCGCTTGCGTTATTGCGGATACGCCGGCGGGCGAGCCGCTGCCAGCGGCACAGGGGCGGGCTTGTGGCTGATGACTGCGGTCGGAACCACCTGGCCGGAGGCGGACGACTGCTGGAAAAGCTGAGCCGGGAAAATGCCGAAGAAAATCACCAGTACCGTGGCCAGGGCGGCCGCAAACGGGGGCGCAAGAGACCGCCGCACGGTAAAAGGCGTCCAGGCGTCGCGGAGGTACATCGCGGCGACAATTCGCAGGTAATACGCCGCGGCAATGGCCGCATTGATCACCACCAGCACGGCCAGCAAGGGATGATTCGCCGCCAGCGCCGCCTGGATGATGAACAACTTGCCAAGAAATCCCACCGTGCCGGGCATGCCGATCAGGCTGAACAGGCAAACCGCCATACTGGCGGCGGCCAGCGGATGTTCGCCGGCGACGCCGGCAATGTCGTCGAGGTCCTCGGCGGCGTCGGTTTTACCCTGCAGGTAAATCAGCGCGGCAAAAGCGCCGACGGTCATCAGGCTGTAAGCGCCCAGGTAAAAAAGCGTGGCGCTCAGGCCGTTGATCGCGGAACCGGCCGGCCGCACCGGCCCGACGGCCAATCCCACGAGCATATAGCCGCTGTTGGCGATGGAGCTGTAAGCCAATAGGCGCTTAATGTTTCGCTGCAACAGGGCCAGCACGTTGCCTATGAACATGGTCAGCACCGCCAGGACCATGAGCAAATCGGGCAGGACGTGTCCCGGCGCGCCGGGGCCGGATAGTTTCCAGCCGGTGAGATTGAAGACGATGATAAGGGCGAAAAACCCGGCAGCCTTGGGAGTAAAAGAAAGAAACGCCGTAACGGGTGTCGCCGCCCCCTGGTACACGTCGGGGGCATAGTAATGCAGGGGAACGGCGGCGATTTTGTAGGAGATGCCGATCACCACCATCAACAGGCCGATGAGGGCGACGTAGGGCAGATGCCCGCCGGCCAGGGCGCTGTGGAAAGCGGCGGCGATGGCGGTAAAACGCGTGCTGCCCGCAAAACCGTAGAGATAGCTGAACCCGAAGAGATAAATGGCGGCGGACAGCGCGCCGAGAAAGAAGTATTTGACGCCGGCTTCCTGGGCGGCGGCGTTGCCGCGGCCCGCGGCCACCATGATGTAGGTGGGAATGGAAACCAGTTCGAGAGCCAGGAACAGCCAGATTAAATCATTGACTTTGGCCATCATGCTCAAACCGGCCAGCGAACAGAGCAGCATGGCGAAAAATTCGCCGCGATAGGCCTTGTCGGATTGTGCGGGGTCGTCCAAAAATGGCATGTCCCAGGAAGCCAGAACCGTCAGCAGACCGATGCCGCTGGCGAGCAGGGAATCGTAGGTGGCCAGGGGCCAGAGCGTCCAGTGGCGCCCATCGCCGATCGGGCCGAGATTCCAGGCGGCGATGAACGCCAGAACCAGGCTGATGGCGGCGATCCATTGGCTGGAGCGCCGCACCCCGTCGCGCGGACACAGGCCGACCAGCAGCACCAGCGCCGCCGCCGAGAGCATGATGATTTCCGGGCAAAGACCTGGATGCCGTTGGCGATAACCGAATCACCCGCTCCCGGCGCGGTGACGATCGCCGGTTTCAAACTCGGCGCCTACGGCCTGCTGCGGTTCGCCCTGCCCATGCTGCCGCTGGCG
>JAJZKJ010000379.1 GCA_021804195.1 Acidobacteriota bacterium | reverse complement strand
CCACCCGCCGGCAAACGACCGGGCCATCCTGAGTTATGCCGTCAAATACGCCAGCGGCTTTTACGGACCATTCCGTGAGGCGGCCGAATCGCCGCCGCAGTTCGGCGACCGGCGCGATTATCAGATGGATTTCCGCCGCGGCGCCGCCGAAGCGGTGCGCGAAGCCATGCTGGACGTGCAAGAGGGTGCGGACATCGTAATGGTCAAACCCGGCCTGCCCTATCTGGATGTTCTTCGCCGCGTCGTCGATGCGGTTCCCGTCCCATGTGCGGCCTACCAGGTCAGCGGTGAATACGCAATGTTCAAAGCCGCCGCCAACGCCGGCTGGCTTGCCGAAAAGCCCTGCGTGCTGGAGGCGATGCACGCTTTCCGGCGGGCGGGAGCGAGCTTCATCATTACCTATTACGCCACACAAATCGCCCGCTGGCTGCGCGAGTTGTAGCCCCAAGGCTCAGGAAAACCATATCCGTTCTGCGTAAGGTCGATACCCTCACCGGTCAAGTTCCGTCAGAAAGTCCTGGTCGCGCATCCGGCCAAACGCCGCGAGCAACTCTTCGATGTGGCTGTCGGAATGGGTGGCCATCAGACTCAGGCGAAGCCTCGCAGAACGTGGCGCCACGCTGGGCGGACGGATCGCCGGCACAAAGATTCCGCGCGCGCGCAACCACTCGGCGGCCTGCAGTGCCGCCTGGGCTGAACCGAGGATCACCGGAATGATGGGGGACTGCGAATTACCACAACGATATCCCAGCGATTCCAGTGTGGACCGAACCCGTTGCGCCAGATCCATGACTCGCCGGCGGCGGGCCGGTTCGCGCCGCATGATTCGTAAGGCCGCCAATGCGGCGCTGCTGCATGCGGCCGGCGGAGCCGTGGTATAGATGAACCCGCGCGCGCGGTTAACCAGCGCCTCGATAGCCACGGCCGATCCACAGACAAAACCGCCCACAGAACCCAGGGCTTTGGAGAGCGTCCCGACGCTCAAGGCAATTTCCGCTTCGACCCGCTGCATGGCGGCGACGCCGCGCCCTTCCGGTCCCAGCACGCCGGTGGCGTGGGCTTCGTCGATAATCACCAACGCCTGGCCCCGCCGTCCCAGGGCGCATAAGTCGGTCAGGTCAGCCAGATCGCCATCCATGGAGAAGACCGTATCGGTAACCAGAAAATTCCGTCCGGAAGCGGCGGTGGGGGAGAACGGCGATCGGCGCTCCAGCACCGTCGCGGCGGGAACGGCCGTCCGGCGGGTACCCGGCGCCGCGCGGCCGGCGTGTGGCGGGCGCTGCAGAAACATGCCGGCCTTCTTGTAATTCCGGTGGGGAAACACCCGATGCGCGGCGCCGGATAAACGGGCGGCATCGAGCAGACTCGCGTGGTTAAGCTTATCCGAGATAATTCTGTCCGCGGCGCCGGCGAACGTGGAAAGCACCGCCAGGTTGGCGGTATAGCCGGAAGGAAACAACAGCGCCGCCTCGCTTCCTTTGAATTCAGCCAGCGCCTGCTCCAATTCCTGGTGCGCGGCCAGGGAACCGGCCACCAGGCGCGAGGCGCCGGCCCCGACACCCCACCGGTCCAGGGCGCTGCGGGCCGCGTCGATCACTTCGGCGTCGGCGGCCAGGCCGAGATAGTTATTTGTACAAAATTGTAGATATGTTCTTCCGTCGATTTCTAATACCGGCCCTTGGGCGCTTTGCACCACGGGCAGACGACGCCAGAGATGATCGCGCTTGCGGGCCGCCAGATCCGCGGCCAGCGCCGCCAGCCAATCGCGCGTGGCGCGCGGCGCCGGAACATTGCAATCTTCGTCGGGCATGCGGTGTTTCCATTCCCGGTCCGCGGCGCCGGCGGCAAGCATTCCGGTTAGAGCCTGTCTATGGAGATGGGTCCTCAGGACGCCGGGGCGCTAACGGATGGACCGGGAAGCGGCGGTACGTCCGTCTTCGCCCCCGGACGGGCCGGCAGGCTTACGCGCTCCGCCGGTTGCATCAATTCCACTTGGGGCCGGCCCTGGGCCTCCGACTCGGCGAACGGCTCGCCCAACTGGGTTTTGAGCAGCCTGCCCGGCTTGAACCGCACGCGGCGCTTGCCGGGAATATGTACATTGTCCAAAGTCCTGGGATTCTGCGCCACGCGCGGCGGCCGGCGGCGGCACTCGAACACGCCAAAATCACGGAATTCAAGCCGGTTACCCTTGACCAGTTCGGCGAGAATTTCGTCAAACAGACATTGCGCCACCCGCTTGACCTGGGTGTGGGGAAGATTAAGCCGATCCGCGATACGATCCACCAATTCTTTTTTTGTTATCGTTGCCATAGTTGCCCCTTTTCCTCTCTTGAACCGTCGCCCACTATTTCAGACTGGATTACCCGGGGCCGGCGGAACGATCTGTGCCTTGACGGCTCGCGCGGCCACCTCGTTAAGCAAGAGCGGCAGGTTTTCAAATGCCACACCATCAAGGCGAGCCTGCCGTGTTGTGTCGCCGGACGATCGGTACGCAATGGTCACCTCACCATGGCTGCGCCAATGGCTGTTGTCAATGCGGACAATGTCATTCCAGGGAATTTTCGGACCGCGCCCAAGCAGCAATCCCGATTCATCGGCGACAATCCGCCGCCGGCGAACCGCTATATACCAGGCAATCGCTCCCAAGAAAACTACCGCCAAAAGCATGACTATGCGGCGTTGGTTCTTAATGTCGATGACGGAATGCCAACCGGAAAAGTGCGAACGGTACACCAGTCGATCGAAGGACCGCCGTACCAGGGTCGAAGCCTGGAACCAGCCACCCTTCGGCCAACTTTTTAACTGTTTCCGATCCGCGGGACTTACATCCCGGGAATGAAGCATCTTCCGAACGAGAGCGTTATCCGCTTGGGGCCAGCCGTACCATCCGTCGTAGGCAAACCATGTCGCTGTCAGTAAAGCGAGCAGGGCGAAAACGAGCGGGCGGCGGCGTTCCCACTTGCCCAATCGCGCCGTGATGGCCATGAGGACCTCCCAACTTCCAAATATTGGACGCCCGGGCGCCTGCGGACTTTAGAATCCCGGCGGGCCGAACTCCTGCGTAAGCACGAATTCCCAGAACCACCACTTAAGCTGCTCGGAAAACCGCCTGCGTCCGACGGGGTGCGTGGGGATTCGTGGAACCAGTTCCGGGTGCGCCAGACCCCATTGAATAAAGCGACCGGTCTCCTCGATCATCCGTTGCTGCAAATGCTCATATGTCTTATATAA
>JAJZKJ010000378.1 GCA_021804195.1 Acidobacteriota bacterium | reverse complement strand
ATAAAGCCGCCAAAACTCCACCCCCAAATGCCCATGCGCCGGGCCGCGACATAGGGTTTGGCTTTCAGCCACTCCGCCGCCCGCACCTGGTCGGCCATCTCCAGCGGGCCGAAGTGATGCCTGATCCGCGCCCGCTGCGCCAGGCTGAAATTACCGACCGAGCGATTATCGGTAACAAAAATGATAAATCCTTTACGGGCAAGCAGTTGGTTGAATAATCCAAATCCTCCGCTCCAGCCATTTCTCACCGCCGGCGCCACCGCCGGCCCGCCGTACTGGTACATGATCACGGGGTAGCGATGCGCGGGGTTGAAATGGGGCGGACGCAGCATCATCGCCCACAGCCGCGTATGCAATCCCGCCGAGGGGATGGTAAAAAACCTGGGCGCGATCAGATGATACGCAGCCACATCCGCCGCCGTCTGCAGCACCCGCAGGTCATGCCGCGGATGCCGCCGGCTGCGCACCGTCATCGCCGGCGGGTGCAGCGCATCGCTGTATATGCGCACCCACCAGCGCCCCCGCGGCGCCAGCCACAGGCTGTTCATTCCGCCGCCCTGGGTCAACTGCCGCGGCGCGCCTCCGCGCAGGGATACGCGAAAAATCTCCTGATTCACCGGCTTCCGGCCGGGCGCGGTGTAATAGACCCAGCCGCCGCGGCGATCCACGCCCGCCAGCGCTTCGTTCTCCGGGCCCTGCGTCAACTGCCGGATCAGCCGGCCATGGCGGCCATAGAGATAAAAATGGTGCCAGCCGTCCCGGGTCGAACCCCAGAGAAACCGCCCATGCGGCAAAAACCGCAGGTCATGTTCGACACCAATCCAGTAGGGCGACGTTTCATGCAGCAACTGCCGCACCTGCCCCGTGCGGGGTCGAATGCCGTAGAGCCACTCCTGGTTTTGCGCCCGGTTGACGACCAGCGCATAAGCCCGGCGGCCGTGATCGTACCAGCCAAACCGCGGCAGATAACCGTTTTTCAAATGCGCCAGCCGCAGCCAAATCGTCTTTTGGCCGCGCAGGGAAAAAATGCCCAGCCGCGCGACCGGATTGGCATCGCCGGCCTGGGGATATTTCTGATAAAACACCGTGGCATGATGCGGCAGAAAGTCCACGATAGGGAAACCGGGAACCGGGTTTTCATTCAATTGGAGATAGAGAATGTTCCGGCTGTGCGGCGACCAGGCGTAACCGGAGGCGATATTCAGCTCTTCGGGATAGACCCAATCCAGCGCACCGTTATAAATGCCCGGCGCCGCCGTCCCCACCCGGATGGCCGCTCCGCCCGAGCGCGCCTGATAGTACAACTGATGCCGCCAGACGTAGCTGATCCATTTTCCGTTGGGTGAAAATTTCGGATCAAACTTCAGGCCCTTCACATTGGTGAACTGCCGCGCCACGCGGCCGCGCAGGTTATAGATCTGGAGCTGGTTTTGCGACGTGAACAAGACCGCGTGAGAGCGCGGAGACCACTGATAGCCCGGCAGGTTATAGAGCGAGCTGGGCTCGGAAAGATGGATGCGGTAGGTTTCGAGCGGAGTTTCCCCGCCCGCGAACATCGCGCCCGGCGCCACCAGCCGGCTCTTGCCGTTGCTGGGATTATATAAATAAAGATTGGAGTGCTGATGCCCGGGCAGTTTTTCGAAATATGAAATGCGGCGGCCGTTGGGCGTCCAGCGCAGTCCGCCCGGCGCGGGTCCGGGCAGCGGCGCGGTAAATATATGCCGCACCGACCACAGCGGCGCGGGCATTTTCGCCGGCGCGGGAGGTTTTTTGACTTGCGCCAGCGCCATCAACCCCAGCCCGAGTCCAGCCAGTATCGGTCGCAACCAGTGTTTATTCATGACCTTTCAGTAAACCACAACTTGGGCTCCCCGTTTCTAGCTCTGCAACAGCATATTGGCGCAGGCCCGCAGCACTTGCTCCACCGTAATTTCGGCCACTGCCCGCCGCGCCCGCACAACCTGGACGCGGCCCACCGGATCAAAGGCCGGAATCGCGCCCAGCACCACCACGCGCGCTCCGGCGGCGGCGGCCAGGTGGGCGGGGCCGCTGTCGTTGGAAAGCACCAGCTCGCATTGCGCCAATGCGGCCGTCAATTCGGCCACCCGCAGCCCCGGCCGCAAATGCGTTCCGGGCAAACCCGCCCACGCGCCTTCGTCCGATTCCTCGGGGCCGGTAAAAATGGCCATCTGCCAATCCGGATATTGCGCCGCCCAGGCCCGGATAGCGGCCCGGAAATGTTCCCGCGGCCAGCGCCGCGCCGCATGTCCGGCCCCGGGACAGACGCCCAGGCAGCGCCCCGGCAAATTCGTCTGCCGCCATGCCGTTTCCCGCTCCCGTAACTCGGGCGCCGACTCCAGCCGCGGCACGCGGTCTGTGACTTGAATGCCCAGCGGTTCGAGAACCCGGCAATAACGATCAAGCAGGATGCCGTCGGGATCATCGGGCGCAGGACGCAGGTTGATGAGCCGGGGCAAACCGCGGGTGGGCCGCAGCATGGCCACGCGCCGCGGAATTCCCAAACTCCACAGCAGCAGATTGGATTCGTGATAGGAGTGAAAATCCACTCCCAGATCAAACCGCCGCCGCCACAGCCGCAGCCAAAGCCCCGGCAATTCCATCAGCACCCTCTGGGGATGCTCGCGCCAGCCGCGCCGGTCAATCGCATGCACCTGGCTGAAACCCGCCACCCGGCACACCTGCGCCCCGCCCAGCGAGGTCACGATCTCCAATTTGGCGCCGGGATAGGCCGCAGCCAGCGCGCGCAGCGCCGGCAGCGCCAGCACCATATCGCCCATCTGCCCCAGATGCACCACCAGCAGATGCCGCACCCGGTCCGCAAACCGCGCTCCCCGCGCTGTGATTGTTTGGCTTTCGTTATGCAAATATTCAGCTTATCCCAGGCCTGTTTTTTTGCAGAGCCGCTTCACTATCCGGCTCCGCTTAATACCGGGGGTTGGACATTATTGACCCCGGTTCAGCGATGGGCGCCAGCAATGCTTGCGACAAACCGGCGATTTTCACCCAATAAACAATCCATAAGACAAATCCAGCCAGCGCAGCCAAAAACCCAAAAATAGGAATAAGCGAGCACCAGCTAAGAATGGCCCAAGCCAAGCCGATGGATTTCGCCGACTCCAGTTGAGCCGGAATATTGCGGCTGCGGTACTCCCGCTCCAGCGATTTCGCCAGGTTGGTCACCACCATAAAATTCCAAATTAAATTAAAAAGCGGAATC
>JAJZKJ010000377.1 GCA_021804195.1 Acidobacteriota bacterium | reverse complement strand
TGGTTTTCGCCCCCGTCTCGGGATCCTTATCGAAGATGGTCAGCCGGATGGTGACCTTCAGCGGGGCTGAATAGGTTGAGCCTTTGTCCTCGCACTCGACCACGTCGTTTTTCAGCTGCAGCGCCACCGGGTCGCCGCACTTATCGCAAAAAGTGGGCTGGTTGGGATTGTAGGTGCCGCAATGGGCGCACAGAATGTCGGCCGCCGAAAACGGATTGGTGACGATCGGCGAGGCGCATTTGCGGCAGATCGACCGCAGATGGTTCAGCCCGCGCAAATGGCCGCATTTGCACTCCCAGTTGCCGATCGCGTACTCCACAAAATCGAGCTGGGAAAGGCCGCGGAAATCGCTGATGGGAAAAACCGAGGTAAACACCGACTGCAGGCCATTGTCGTCCCGCTCGTTGGCCAACCGGTCCATTTGCAGAAAGCGGTCATAGGATTGGCGCTGCACCTCGATCAGATTGGGAATCTGAATGGGGGCGGCGATTTTGGAGAAATCCTGGCGGGCGGGTTGCGCTTCGGACATGGGCAAGAACTCCTGAATCGGCGGCCCGCGGTCAGGCGGGCGCGGCCGGTGCATGAAATAGAAAAACGCGCCCGCGCCCCGGCGGAGACACCGGGGCGCGTGCGCTGGCTGGGCGGGCCGGAAGCCGGCCGCGCGGTCTTACTTGATTTCCACCGTGGCGCCGGCTTCCTGGAATTTCTTTTGAATGCCCGCGGCTTCGTCCTTGTTGACGCCTTCCTTGATCGTTTTGGGGGCGCCGTCCACCAGGTCCTTGGCTTCCTTGAGCCCCAGGCTGGTCACTTCCCGCACCACCTTGATGACATTGATTTTATTGGAGCCCACGTTGGTCAGCACCACCGTGAATTCGGTTTTTTCTTCCGCGGGCGCGGCCGCGGCGCCCGCTCCGGCGGCGCCCGCAACCATCACCGGCGCGGCGGCGGCGGCGGAAACGCCCAGTTCCTCTTCCAGCTTTTTCACCAGCTGGGAGGCTTCGAGCAGGGTCAGGTTTTTAATGGATTCGGCAATGGATTGCAATTCAGCCATGGTCGTTTTCACTCCTGGAAATAGATCAAAATTTGATGGCGCGCTCCGGCGCGCCGGAACTCATGAGGCGAACTTCTGCTGCTTCACGCCCTGGTCAATCACCGTCACCGTCTGGCGGCCGGCCGCGGCGATGGTCCCCAGCAGGCGCTGTGCCGGGGCTTGAATCAGATACAGCAGCTTGGCGTACAGCTCCTGTTTGGAGGGCAGCGCCGCCAGTTGCGCGATTTCCGCCACCGTGATGGCGCGCCCCTCGACCAGAGCGGCCTTGAAGGTGAGCGAGGGATTGTCTTTGATGAAGCCCTGCAGCTTCTTGGCCAGTTGCACCGCGTCCCCCGCGGTATAGGCGATCGAGGTCACGCCCTGCAGTTGGCTTAAGACCGCGGACGCGGGCAGGCCTTCCGCCGCCCGCCGGGCAATCGTGTTTTTGATCACCCGGTAACGGCCCCCGGCCGCCCGGATCTGCTGCCGCAGTTCAAAGTCCTGGGCCACCGTCAGCCGGTCAAAGCTGGTCACCAGCACCGTCGAGGCGGTCTGCAATTCGCCGCGCAATTGCTCATATTGCTGCTGCTTCTGCTGTTTGGTTACGGGCATATCGTTTCCTGCGCCATCCAATTTCGTCTGCTTCCGCCGGTCCGCCGCTTCAGGCGTGGGCGGCCGCTTCCAGGGCGGAAGTATCGAGTGCGATGCCGGGGCCCATCGTCGAGCTCAGCGTCACGCCCTTCAGATATTTCCCCTTGGCGGCCGGGGGCTTGGCCCGGATCACGCTGCTGAGCAATGCCTGGGCATTGGCCACCAGTTTCTCCGCGTCAAAGGAGGCCTTGCCCACCGCCACGTGAATCAGCCCTTGTTTATCGGTGCGAAACTCCACCTTGCCGGCCTTGATCTCTTCCACCGCCCGGGTAACGTCAAAGGTGACGGTTCCGGTCTTGGGGTTGGGCATCAGTCCCCGCGGTCCCAGCACTTTGCCCAGCCGGCCCACCGATTTCATCATGTCCGGGGTCGCCACCAGGGCCTCAAAATCCGTCCAGTTTTCCTTCTGGATTTTTTCCACCATTTCTTCGCCGCCCACAAAATCGGCGCCGGCGGACTTGGCTTCCAGCATTTTCTCGCCCGAGGCGATCACCAGCACGCGCTTGCTTTTGCCCAGCCCGTGGGGCAGCACCACCGTGCCGCGCACCATCTGGTCGGCATGCTTGGGGTCCACTCCCAGGCGCAGGCTGAGTTCGACCGTTTCGTCAAATTTGGCGAAACGCGCCTTCTGCAGCAGCGGTACGGCTTCGGTCAGGTTATAAGAGCGGGGCTGCACCAGCTTGCGCGCCGCCTGAATTTTTTTGCCTTCACGACCCATGGGGATTTCCTTCCCGGCTCAGATATTGATGTGCCTGATTTCAGGCGGTGATTTCAATGCCCATGCTCCGCGCGGTGCCGGAGACGCTTTTAATGGCGCTGGCCAGCGAAGCCGCGTTCAGATCCGGCATTTTGGTTTTGGCAATCTCTTCCACCTGCCGTGCCGTGACCTTGCCCACCTTGTCTTTGTTGGGCGTGCCCGAACCCTTGGCGATGCCCGCCGCCCGCTTCAGCAGCTCGGCCGCGGGTGGTGTCTTGGTGATAAAGCTGAACGAGCGGTCGGCGTAGATGGTCACCAGCACCGGAACCACCATGCCCTCCAGTTCCTTGGCCGAGGTCTTGGCGTTCACCGCCTTGCAGAACTCCATCAGGTTGAGGCCATGCGGGCCCAGCGCGGTGCCCACCGGAGGGGCCGGCGTGGCCTTGCCCGCCTGGATTTGAATCTTGACCTGGGCTTGAACTTTTTTCGCCATAATCTCGCTTCCCGTTACAGTTTTTCCACCTGCGCGAATTCCAGTTCGACCGGCGTCTGGCGGCCGAAAATGGTCACCATGACCTTGACCGTTTCCCGCTCGTCATTGACTTCGTCCACCACGCCGCTGAATGAAGCGAATGGGCCATCGGTGATTTTGACCGTCTCGCTTTTTTCAAACCGCACCCGCACCCGCGGACTTTCGCCTCCGCTCTGAATGCGCTGCATGATTTCCGCCACTTCATGCTCGGGCACCGGAGTGGGGCTCTGGCCGCTGCCGACGAAGCCGGTCACCCGCGGGGTGTTTTTCACCATGTGCCAGACTTCGTCATTCATGTCCATCTGCACCAGCACGTAGCCGGGATAGA
>JAJZKJ010000376.1 GCA_021804195.1 Acidobacteriota bacterium | reverse complement strand
CTCTGATTCTTAGCCGCCCATCCTTAGGCCGCCAGCTTGCTATTCTACCAATTCTCCCGCATTACGTGCCACGCACCCGGCGGCGGCTCGCGGCAGGTGTTGGGGATTCGCCGTCTGGCCTCGCCACAACTTGCGCGTCCTAGCGGAGCACTCGTTTTTTTACAATGACCGCCGGATTACCGGCGACGACCGTCCATTCCGGCACATCTTTATTCACCACCGCGCACGCGCCCACCACGGCCCCCGCCCCAACGGTTACGCCCGGCTCCACAAAAGCCCGGGCGCATATCCACACGTCCGGGCCGATGGTGATGGGCTTGGTGACCAGCGGCAGGGAAAGCTGGGTGTAATCGTGCGTGCCGGCACAAAGGTACGCTTCCTGGCTGATAGATGAACGCGGGCCTAGCGTGATGGGTGCGAGATTGTACACGCGTACGTCGTCGCCCAGACAGCCCATTTCGCCCATTTTTAGCAGCCACGGATAATGGACGTGACTGGTGCGGCGGATGGTGCAATGCGGGCCGATACTGGCACCAAAGCACCGTAGTAAAAACGCCCGCCAGTTGGACCAGGTATGAAATGAGCAGCGGTATAGCGTGGCTTCCACCATGCTCCATAATAGCCGCCTAATTTTCCAGGAAAATGGGGCGGCGGAAATATTGCGCTGCAGGGCCTGGGCCTGTTGGGTGGTGGAGAGGTTTTCCGGCGAATCGGCCATGCGGAAAGGGTAACGGGGCGTTAGAGAAAAAGCGAGCGCCGGGGGGGGCGTTGTTTTTTCACCACGAAGGAAAGGAAGGGAGGACGGGTTTTAACCGTCCCGGCGGACAAAGTGTTGTTCAAGGATACCGGGATAAACTCCGGATGCAGAGGACCGCGGAGGATGATGGGAGAAATGGTGGGGGGGCTTTGGGTTTCCTGGTAAAACCGGTACAATTACGCAAATGATACTGGTGGCCGACACAAATACATTTTTAGCCGTTGCGCTCGATGAGCCTGAGAAGTCTTGGCTTATCGAGGCAACACGCGGAGCAGAATTGGCCTCGCCGGACGGGCTTCGCAGGTGTTTGTCCTCGATTCCGGCTCAACAGATGATACCGAAAAAATCGCCCGTGATGCAGGTGCACAGTTTGTTTACCAGCCATGGCTCGGCTACGCCCGGCAGAAAAACTGGGGCTTGGACCACCTGCCAATTACTACACCGTGGGTCTTTATCTTGGATGCCGATGAAACTATCACGTCACCCCTGGCCGCCGAATTGGCTGCCATATCTAACGTCGATACGTGCCCGGAAAATGGCTTTTACATCAACCGCTTTTTTATTTTTCTGGGCCAACGCATCCGCCACTGTGGCTACTATCCAAGCTGGAACATGCGTTTTTTTCGCTATGGTAAGGCCCGCTACGAAGAGCGCGACGTCCACGAACACATGGCGGTTGATGGTAAAGTTGGCTATTTGAAGGGTGAAATGGAGCACAACGATCGCCGCGGTATGGAGTATTATATTGCTAAACACAACCATTATAGCACGCTGGAAGCTAGGGAATATTTGCGGCTGCTTGTCCTCAAGAAGGGTGGAGGCCTTGTTGCTTCTCCCTTCGGTGGCCCGATTGAGCGTCGCCGCTGGGTTAAAGAGGTGGTTTGGCCGAGGTTGCCGGCCCGGTGGCTTTTCCGTTGGTTTTATATGTATGTGTTTAAATTGGGTTTCTGGACGGCGCAACTGGATTCCATTTCTGCCTTTTTCTAACGGCCTACGAACATCAGATATCGCTTAAGATGAAAGAGGCCGGGCTCGCAGGCGATAAGGGCTCTCCGCCCGCTTAAAAAAAGGTGTCAGGTACCTTTTTTACAGGTACCTTTTTTTATGAAACTGTTATTCGTCATCACCGACCTTAGCATTGAAGCCGGCGGCGTTACTTCCGCCGTTTGCGGCCTTTCCGAAGCTCTGGCCGCCCGCGGACACGCCATCACCATTGCCGGCCTGGACCTTGGCGGCACGCCCGCCCGCCCCGCCGGCGCACAAGTACACGTATTCGCACCAGATTCAAAATCTAAACTCGCACCCAGCCGCAGCCTTAACGCCTGGCTTTGCGAGAATGTAGCCCGGTTTGACGTGGTGCATATTCACGGCGTGTGGCAACACCCCGGCCACTATGCCGCCCGCTGGGCTTATAAACACCGTGTACCCTACCTGGTGGCCCCGCATGGCATGTTGGATAAAGCCGCTCTTCGCCTGCGGCGAATGTGGGTGAAGCGCCTGGCCTGGCTGCTGTGGGATGGGCCGATGTGCCGCCGCGCCGCCGCCATCCATTGCCTGAATCTGGCCGAGTACCGGGTGTCCCCATGGATACACGGACTCAAATATGTAGTGCTGGGCAACGGCATTGCCGGCGCGGTTCTGGCGGATATGCCCCGGCGAGGAGCCTTTCGCCAGGCCCATCCGGAGTGGTCTGCCACATCGCAAGAATCCGCCGGCCAGGCCGCAGCCGCAGAACCACTGGCTGCCGGTGGTGCAGCCAGGCAGACCGCAGCCCGCCGGCCCATGGCCCTGTTTTTAAGCCGCATTCATCCCAAAAAAGGCCTGGACCGGCTGTTTACCGTTTGGCCCTTGGTGCTGGCAAAGCAGCCCCACGCCCTGCTGGTGGTGGCCGGCACCGGCGAGCCCCATTATCTGCAATCGCTGAAAGATCAATGTCGGGCGTTGGGTATGGACCAGAGCGTGGCCTGGGCCGGGCAATTGGTGGACCGGGCCAAATATGAAGCCCTGGTCGATGCGGATCTGTTCGTATTACCATCCCATCAGGAAGGTTTTTCCATGGCCATTACCGAAGCCATGGCCGCGCGTTGCCCGGTGGTTATTACCCGTCCGTGCAATTTTGATGAGGTGGCTGCCGCGGGTGCGGGGCTTATTGCCGACGATATGCCCGCGTTTGCGGATGCGGTCGTCAAGGTGCTCGGCGACGCGGCGGGGGCGTCGGCCATGGGCGACCATGGCCAACGACTGGTGCAGGAAAATTACACGTGGGAAACCGTAGCCGAAAAAGCGGAGGGAATATATCAGTCGCTGGGGCGAGCGCGGGCGGCGGCCCGCGAGTAGCCGGTTGGGCCCCTCCAACCGCGGCAATATAGCGTAGCACAGACATTCTTGTCTGTGTTTCGTAGCCGGTTGGGCCCCTCCAACCGCGGCAATATAGCGTAGCACAGACATTCCTGTCTGTGTTTCGTAGCCGGTTGGGCCCCTCC
>JAJZKJ010000375.1 GCA_021804195.1 Acidobacteriota bacterium | reverse complement strand
CGGTAATGGAGGCCGTGCGGGTGCCTCCGTCGGCCTGTAGGACGTCGCAGTCCACCATCAGGGTGCGCTCGCCCAAGGCTGAAAAATCGAGCATGGCGCGCAGAGAACGGCCGATGAGGCGCTGAATTTCGTGGGTGCGGCCGCCGACGCGCCCTTTGCTGGACTCGCGCGGGGAGCGGGTCAGGGTCGAACGCGGCAGCATGGCGTATTCGGCCGTCAGCCAGCCCTGGCCCCGGCCTTTTAAAAATGCCGGCACGCCCGATTCGATGCTGACCGTGCAGATCACGCGCGTATGGCCGGCCGCGATCAGGGCCGAGCCTT
Source organism: Acidobacteriota bacterium (assembly GCA_021804195.1). The sequence goes on along the minus strand of JAJZKJ010000375.1, from coordinate 2,934 downwards.
CGGCGGTGGGCAAAAAGTTGGGTTCAATGCGCACGGGACGCAGTTGATCCGGGGCGCGCAGATCGTTCCGCACAATTATCTCCTGCCTGCCAATCAGCATCGCATAGCTTCATTCTCAGCCATTTGAACACACCCAGGGGCGCAGCCGCAGTGATCTGGTGAGATCAGCTTAACGGATGCGCGCGGCGGCCTGGCGCAGTTCGGCGGTGATTTCGGCGGCGGCCTGGCGCGCCGCCTCGACTTCGCCGGGCGGAAAGGAGATGGCGCCGACGCGAGGATGGCCGCCGCCGCCGTAGCGTTCGCACAGATCGGCCAGGTTCACCATGTGCTCGGAAGGCTGCCAGGGGTTGGAGCCGACGGAAACTTTGGTGCGGAATGAGCCGCGGCTGATGCCGACGCTGTAGATGCCCTTGGGGCAAAGATAATAGGGAATGAATTTGTTGTAGCCGTCAATGGCATGGGCGGTTAAATCGAAGGAAATGACGCCATCACGGCATTCCAGCAAGCCGCTCAGCAAATCAATGGCCTGGCGGTGGCGCGCCAGCAGCGGCTGCAGTCCGGCCTGCACGTAGTCCTGGTCCAGAATCTGCCGCAGGGACAAATGCTGGTAGTCGTGGATGAGCCGGGGAATGAAGCCGGGGATTTTGGCGCCTTCCACGGCCAGAGTCAGCTGCAGCGCCGGCGAGCGCAACTCGACCGCGGCCTGCGCGCTCTCAAAGAGCGCCCCGTCCACGATATCGGCCCATTGGATCAGCTCGGCCAGCGGCGCGGGATCGAAATCGAAGCGCGTGCGGGCGATATGGGCGATAAAAGCCGTGCAGGAGCGGTAATGCGGATCGTAGAATTTTTTGCCTCCGCGGTCCTGGCGGAAATGAGCCGCGTCGGCCGGCGTCAGAAACGCGCTTTGATGATGATCAAACCACCAGGTCACGCGCGGATCGGAGCTGTACTTGAAGTCCACGATCGCGTTTTCCTGGCCGGCAAAATCTTCGGGCGCGAATAATTCCCCGACTTTATGGGAAACCCCGTGGTAATCAAATTGCGCGGTGGGCGCGATGCAGGCATGGTAAAACGCCGTAAAGACGGCGGCCGAAGTCGAGCCGTCGAAGCATTTATCGTGAAAAAAAACCCGCACCGAAGACATGGACCCGCAACCTCAACCCGCGCACTGCGACAGCAAAGCTAATAGGATGTACAACCCGGATGCTGAATGTCAAGGCGGCGCAGCCGCTTTTATTTTGTGCCCGGACAATCGGACGGTGAACCGGCGCTTGAGCTGCCGCACAGCGCGGCCGTGAGCGCTGGTAGTATGTTGGAAACATGCCCCATTTTTCCGCAATCACCCAATTCATCCATTGGCGGGCGTGGCTGTACGGCGCGATCAGCCTGGCGGTGGCGCTGCTCATCGCCGAAATCGCGCTGCGGGCGCTGTTCGGGCTGGCGGCGCGCATCGCCCGCCGGCGGGGCGGCGATCCGGCCCATACCGCCCTGCGCCATATCCGCCGGCCGCTGCAATGGCTGCTGCCGATTCTGGCGGTTTCGGCGGTCTTGCCGGGACTGCCGGCATCGAATCAGGCACGCATCATCACGGCGCATGTTCTGGGGTTCGCCTTGATCGGCTTGCTGGGCTGGCTGATGGTGGCGGCGCTGTATGTGGCCGAGGACCTGCTCAACCACCGCTTCCGCATTGAAACCCAGGATAATCTGCGGGCCCGCCGGGTGCAGACCCAACTGCATCTGGTGCGGCAGATTCTGGGCGTCATCATCGGGCTCATCACGCTGGGCATTGCCCTGATGACGGTGCCGGCGGTGCGGCAGATCGGCGACGGGCTGTTTGCCTCCGCCGGGCTGGTGGGGCTGATCGCCGGCATGGCGGCACGGCCCACGCTGGCCAGCCTGATCGCCGGCATCCAGATCGCCTTTACCGAGCCGATGCGGATTGAAGACGTCGTGATCGTGGAGGGCGAATGGGGCTGGATTGAGGAAATCCATACCACCTATGTGGTGGTGCGCATCTGGGATCTGCGGCGGCTGATCGTGCCGCTGTCGTACTTTATCGAAAAGCCGTTTCAGAACTGGACCCGCAACACCGCCAATCTGCTCGGCCATTTATATATTTATGCCGATTACACCCTCCCGGTGGAGGAGCTGCGGCAGCAGGTGCATGCGATCTTGAAAACCACGCCGCTGTGGGACGGCAAAGTCTGGAACCTGCAGGTCACCGACGCCAGGGAGCAGACGATGCAGCTGCGGGTGCTGGTCAGCGCGGCTGATTCCGGCAAGGCCTGGGATTTGCGCTGTCATGTGCGGGAACAGTTGATCGCTTATCTGCAAAAAAATTATCCCCAGGCGCTGCCGCGCACCCGCGTGGAACTGCCCGGAAAAGTGGAGGGCGAAGGGATCAGCGTCGCATAGCTGCGTTGCTCGTCGCTCAGCAATCCTCATGTACATTCATGTACACTCCGGTTGCCTCGCTCCTCACGCCTTGCTCTGCTCGCTTCTCCCTTCGCTTCGACGCTTTCGATAACGGAGACCCGAAATTAATAGGAAGCCCGGATCTCAATTTAAAATCTCAATAATGCAGGCGCCAGCGCAGCTCAAAATAAAACTGGCGGGGCAATTGCCAGTGCGTGCCGCCAAACGTATTGCTGTTGTCGAGCAGATATGAGGCATTCGTCAGATTTGTCACATTCACACTGGTGGCCAGGGAATCCGTCCAGTTTTTGCCCGCGGCCAGATTCCAGATGGAGTTGGCGGGCAGATGCGCGGGGCCGTTGCCGTTGACAAAACCGGATCCGTAATTTGCAGAAAGCGCGGCCCAGGCGCGGGATGGCAGGCGCGAGGTCAGCACGGCGTTCAAGGTGTTGCGCTGATCATGATCGAGATAGAAATAGCCCGCGGGAGCGAACTCGAGCAGCCCCCCCCGTGACGGGT
>JAJZKJ010000374.1 GCA_021804195.1 Acidobacteriota bacterium | reverse complement strand
CCGGGATCTCATGTTCAGCCATTTGATCGTGCGCACCCGGCTCACGCCGGGGGATTGGTGGGGCAAGGCGGAGCCGGTATTCATCGGCGTAACGCCGGGACAGCAAGGCCCGGACCCGGGCTATATCCGCAACCTATGGTTTGACCACCTCCAGATCCGGGCGCAGGCCGGAATTGTAATCGCGGGCGCGGCCGACTGCCCGATCACCGGAATTGAAATGCGGGATGTGCGGCTGCACATGACGGCGCCGCCGGCGGCGATCGCGGCCGCGGTGGGCGGCAACCTGGACTTGCGCGGCGCGGTGGCGCCATATTCGGGGCGGATATTGTTCCGGCATGACATTCCCGCGCTTTATGCCCGCTACGTGCGCCATCTGCGGCTGGAGAATTTTCACGTGCTTTGGAGCCACAACATGCCGGGCTATAACCGCGCGGCAATCGAATGCAGGCATTTCACGGACTTGCGGCTGGCCGGATTCCGCGGCCGGCAGGCGCACCGGCAAGGACGGTCCGCGGTGATTCAACTGAGGGACGGACGCGGGGTCACGATCCGAAGCTCCACGGCGGCGCCGGGCGCGGCGGCATTTGTGGAGCTCAATGACATTCGCGGCGAAGGACTGTTTGTGGAGAATAATATGCGGCACGCGGCCGAGGTCTTTACCGGCTCCAAGGCGGAGTTCACGATGCTGGCCAACCGGATGCCACCGGCCGGCACGCGAACGGCGGAGCATCGTATTCATGAGCCCGCGAAAACTCCCGCTTTGACGCCAGCACACCACTAACAAAGCGCAATCATTGAAGCGTGCCGTGATGCCGCACCCACGGCGCGGGCTTTTACAATAGAGGCATGCGCATATTACTCTACAGCGGCAAAGGGGGCGTGGGGAAAACCAGCCTGGCGGCGGCCACCGGAGTGCGGCTGGCGGAGCTGCATTACCGCACGCTGGTGATGAGCATTGACCCGGCACACAGCCTGGGCGATGCGTTTGACCTAGAGACCGATCTGTTCCACGCGGCCACGTCGGAACCGCTGGCGATGCGGGAGAAGCTGGACATCTTCGAGCTCAACATCCAGAAAGAACTGCAGCGGCACTGGCGGGAGATTTCGAGCTATGTGACCTCGGTGCTGCGCACCACCGGGATTGAGGGAGTGGAAGCGGAAGAGCTGGCCATCCTGCCGGGCATGGAAGAGCTGAGCGCGATGATGCACATTAACGAATACCGGCGGGAGAACCGCTATGACGTGATCGTGCTGGATGCCGCGCCAACGGCCGAGTCCATGCGCTTCGTGAGCATGCCGACGACGCTCGACTGGTACATGAAGCATATTTTTCCCTTTCAGCGCGGGCTGCTCAAGGCGGTGCGGCCGATCGCCAGCCGGGTGGCGCCGTTTGAACTGCCCTCGGACAGCTATTTCGCCAACGTGCAGGAACTGTTCGGCAAGCTGGAGGGAGTGGACGAGGTGCTGGAAGACCCGCGCGTGACCAGCGTGCGTCTGGTGACCAACCCGGAAAAGATGGTGCTGCGGGAAACCCAGCGCGCCTATGTGTATTTTTCGCTGCACGGGCTGACGGTGGATACGGTGATCGCCAACCGGGTGCTGCCGGCCGAGGTGCGCGATGCCTGGTTCGATGAATGGCACGCGGCGCAGACTCAACTGCTGGGCGAGATCACGGAATATTTCGCGCCGGTGCCGGTAAAGCAGGTGCCGCTGTTCGCGCATGAGCTTTTGGGAATGGAACGGCTGCAAAAGCTGGCCGAACTGCTCTACCCGGCCGGCGAGGACCCGGCCGCGGTGACGCGCACCACCAAGGCCTACCGCTTCGACAAACGCGAAGACGGCGCGTACGAAGTGAGCCTGGAGCTGCCCTTCGCCGCCAAGGGCGATATCGGAGTGTTTAAAAAGGGCGATGAACTGGTGATCACCATCGGCGGCTTTCGCCGCCATATCGGGCTGCCGCGGTCCATGGCCGAGCTGACGCCGCGCCGCGCCCGCCTGGCGGAACGCAGCCTGAAGGTCGAGCTGGCATAGCGGCACGGCTTGCTCCGGCCGTGAACGCCCGTTGCGGACATTGACGCTGCCTGATTCGCCAAAATCCAGGCATGGGAGCATAATGCTGTTAAGGAGGATTCCCCATGAGCGAACCTGAGACCGCAACTACGGCCGCAACTGCGGCGGTTGAACCCTGCCTGTGCCGCGAAGCACTGCATCTGGCGCGGGAAGTGTTTGGCTTTTCGCCCGCCGTAGCCCAGCACTTGCGCAACTCGCGGGTGGAATTTCTGAAGGCGGTGCGGGCCGGCCTGGACGAGCGGATTGAAAAACTATCGCGCGCGCCGCGGGCGGGAGCGCATGTGCCGGTGGAATAAATCAAACTCGCACGCCGGTGTGAATCCCCACCATTCACATTCGAAGGCAAGACCATGGCAGCGACGGCCACCCGACTGAGCATAGAGGATTACCTGGAACTGGAAGAGCCGCCGGGGGAACGCGATGAGCTCAGCGAAGGGGAGTTGATCGTATCGCCCTCGTCCACCGCGAAACATAACGCGATTCGGGATACTCTGACGATTTCAATCATCGCTTTTCTCAGGCAACATCCATTGGGGTTCTTAACCAGCGGAACCGACGTGCGGCTGGCGGAGCGGACGGTGCGGCGGCCGGATGTGGCATTTTTCCGCACCGGGCGGCTCAAGGGCGTGGATCTGGACCGCTCCCCGCTGCCGTATGCGCCCGATCTGGTGATCGAAGTGGTTTCCCGGCATGATCGCAGCGAAGATCTCATGCTGAAGATCGAGCAGTATCTGCGGGCCGGCACCCAGGCAGCATGGCTGCTCTACCCTAAAACCCAGGTTGCACACCGGTATTCGGATGTTCATCAAGCCCCCGCCGTGCGATCCGCAGAGGCGGATGAATGCCTGGAAGAGCCCGCGATCCTGCCGCAGTTAAGCCTGAAGCTGCAAGAACTGTTCGCCTCGCCGCAAAATATATAAAACTCCTGATTCTACAGTCCGCTCGTCCCAGTACCCCGCTCCGGTTCATCATTACGCTTCGTGGCTGCCGCGGGACTGCGACCACTGCGCGCCGATACGGGCGGAGATCTGATAGATACGGCCGGCCGGTATTCCACCCGGCAGCCGGTATTCGCCGATCGCCGACAATGCCATGGAGGCATAACAGCCGCAGCGGCCGCAGTCGGGCTGGCCGCCAAACTGGCAGGGAGTAATGCGGGTAGAGAGGTCGGCGGTCAGGCTGCGCG
>JAJZKJ010000373.1 GCA_021804195.1 Acidobacteriota bacterium | reverse complement strand
GAAAAAAATCAGGAAGGGCCGTTGCTATCCGCCCCATTCCGCTATGCGGAATGGGGTCCCCGGCAGTCCGGAGAACCGCGGTTCCGGCGGCGGTCACTTAGCGCCGTTAATGTTGATTCGTTGTCCATGCGCTCTTCGGCGCCGATTGTACAACGATGTACAATGAGGGCATGAAGCCGCGACGGCCCCAAACCGTGGATTTCAGCGAACTGCGCGGCAACTGCTCGCGCATGCTGGATCTGGTGGAGGAGGGATGCGCCCTCAAGGTACGGCGGCATGGCCGGCCGATTGCCTGGATTGTGCCCTGGGATGCATCGGATCGCATGCCCGGAACCGCACCACAACCGGCCCGGCGTCCTTTTCCCCGGTGGCGTCAATCCGGAGCCTCATTGAGCCAGGCGATTCTTGAGGAGCGGGATACGGAAAGATGAAAATCTTTCTGGCGGGGCCACTACGGAAGCCCCGGGCCTGCAATTTCGCATGGCTTTACCAGCGGCTCGGCCGAAGCATTATCATGCAATTCGCTATATAATAAATCTGGAGCTGCATGCGAGGATGATCAAAATGAACGAGCAGGAATTGAAGAAATCCATCGAAGCCGTGCAGAACCTGCAAAACGAACTGACCACCTCCCAAGAAAAAGCCTTGAATTTTCTTGTAAAGGCCGGCATCGTTACCACTACCGGGAAGCTTACCGACCCTTACCGGCAAGGTGCATAACCTATCCACATATTTTATTCTTGGATATCACGGCTGTGACCGGGAGACCGGTGAACGCCTGCTTCGGAACGAAGATTTTCAACCGAGCGAAAACGACTACGACTGGCTCGGATCAGGCATTTATTTTTGGGAAGCGAATCCTGATAGAGCTCTTGAATGGGCCCACAATCGGGCAGAAGGAATCCGGGAAAATGAAAGCCGGAAGGGAGAGCCATTCGTTGTCGGTGCGGTGATCGACCCCGGATTCTGTCTCGACCTCATCAGTTCCAATGGCATCCATGCAGTTGAAGCGGCCCACGCAAGCTTCCAGTCCGTTATGAGCGCCTCCCGCGCTCAGATACCACAGAACATCGGCGGCACGGATCTTCGTCTTCGCAAACTCGACTGTGCCGTGATTAATTATCTGCATAAAGCGCGAGAAGATGCTAACGAGCAACCCTTCGATACGGTTCGCGGAGTCTTCACTGAAGGAGAGCACATCTACGCCAATTCGGGTTTTCGCCGAAAAACCCATATCCAAATATGCGTCCGGAACCAAGCCAACATTCACGGCGTTTTCCGAGTCAATCAACGTTATTTTTCAACCCAACCCAAGCCATCGCCAGTGGCAAATAATGCACACGGTTCGGCGAAAAAACCAGTATGACCGCATTGCTTTCCTGGATAAGATCCCCGGCGCCGCATCAATGCCGCGTTGAGCAGCAACAGAAGGGATGTACTTGCGGGCGCCGGCAAAGCAAACATCCGGAGCAAAGAATAGGATTGAGTCTTCGTAAGTTTCAAGAAGACCGCGCACCCGAGCGCCAAACACGGCGCGAAGGAGAATATTCGCGTCAAGCACCAGGCGCTTGCGTTCCGTCATCGCTTCTGCTTTGCCCGCCACTTCTTAAAGTCTGCCAGGATTTCGTCTTCCGATATTCCTTCGGCATCGAGGATCTCCCGCCAGCGTGCCGAGGCTGCCTTCAGCGCTTCGCGTTCGGCATCGCCGCGCCGGCGGCGCGCCGGAATGAAATAACCCACGGTATCGCCGTGGCGCGTGATCGCCACCGGCGCCTCCGATTCGAGGAGGTAAGTGGCAAGTTTGTCGCGAAACTCTCTCATGCCAACCTTCGGGGTTTCCATATCGGCTCCTTGCGTACTGTTATGTACGCAAGTGTACCACTATTTCGCGCCGGCATGGCTGCAGCGGTTCAGAAATAAGGAAGGGCCATTGCTATCCGCCTCATTCCGCTATGCGGAATGGGGTCCCCGGCAGTCCGGAGGACCGCGGTCCCGACTGCGGTCCAGTTGCAACTAAAATCCTTGCCTACCCGGGACGACATGCACAGGCAGATAAGAATGCGCCGCGCGCACGGCATTCCGGGAGACCATGGGGGCGCGCTACAATCAGGCAGGAGATGACGTCATGACGATTGCCCAGGTTCTGCTCGCCGATTTCGATCGCGAAATCGCCAACACCCGGCGCACCCTCGAGCGCGTGCCCGAGGACAAGCCCGATTACAAGCCGCATGAAAAGTCCATGCCCCTGGGCAGGCTGGCCATGCACTGCGCCACCCTGTCGCTGTTCGGCGCCTATATCATCGAAGACGAAGACATGGATCTGGCCGCGCCCCGCCATCCCCACGCGCCGCTCGAGTTTCAATCCCGGGCCGCCTGTCTGCAGGCGCTGGAGGAAAGCGCGGCCCGCTGCCGCGCGGCGGTGGCCTCGGCTTCGGATGCCCATTTAGCGCAGCCCTGGGACTTCCGCTTCGGCGAGCATCCCATCTCCAAAGACAGCCGTCTGCTCACTTTCCGCACAATGTATTTCAATCACCTGATTCATCACACCGCCCAGCTTGGGGTATATTACCGCCTGCTCGGGGTGCCCGTGCCCGCCCTTTATGGACCCTCCGCCGATGAGCAGTGGTCGGCGAAGTAAGTCACCGTCGAGTGCTCCGCGGATCAACGGCATTGCAACGCAGCGGAAACGTCCGGCCTGACGGTGCGGTATTGATCCCCTCCGGAAGCCGGTAAAATAAAGGTTCATCTATGAGTGCCGAACTCCGCTCCGTCGTTATTCTGGGCACCGGCTGCGCCGGGCTCACGGCCGCGCTCTATACCGCCCGCTCCGGGCTGCAGCCGCTGGTGATCGAGGGGCAGGAAGCGGGCGGCCAACTGGGGCTGACCACGCTGGTGGAGAACTTTCCCGGCTTTGCCGAAGGCATACAGGGTCCCGAGCTGGTGGATAATATCCGCCGCCAGGCGCAGCGCTTCGGCGCCGAATACCGCTCCGGCAACGTGCGGAGGGCCGATTTATCCGCCCGGCCCTACCGGCTGGAAATGGAAGAAGGCCAGGACTTGCGGGCCGAATGCCTGATTATCGCCACCGGGGCGCGGGCGCGCTGGCTGGGACTGCCCAGCGAGCAGGCGCTGATCGGGCATGGGGTTTCCAGTTGCGCCACCTGCGACGGTTTTTTCTTCCGCAACCGCGACATTATCGTCGTCGGCGGCGGCGATTCGGCGATGGAGGAAGCCACCTTTCTCACCCGCTTCGCCAGATCGGTCACGCTGGTGCACCGGC
>JAJZKJ010000372.1 GCA_021804195.1 Acidobacteriota bacterium | reverse complement strand
GGATTTTTTGGGAAAACCATGGCTGAAAGGAGCGGCCGAAACATCGCCTTCCGGAACCGCTCCGCCAATGGATAAACTTCCACCTGCAGGTCACGCTGCCGGTCTCCGCTACCTTGCCCATCCAGGGTGCAGAAATAAAGGCTCAAGCGATAGAAGCCTGGTTTTTGCAATATTATCCGCAGCCACAGGTCCGGGCCTTGAAATGTGGTTGGGTAAACCTCGCCATGATCGTCCCACGTGGTCTGGCGACGGTACCCCAGTTCCGGGATATACAGGGCTTTCGGGTTGTCGGTATCGGCATATTGTTCCCACTCCCGCATGCTTTCATGAGGTATGTAATGATGCGGGCCGCAGACCCCGTCCACATTGCAGGCGTAATCCTGGGCGCTGAAGCAATAGCTCAAATCAAACTGGGCAGAGCATAATATTCCGTATTCGCGGCCGTAACGGCCGGCCCAGTCGCCTTGCGTGGCCCAGTCCTCACCCAAATATTTCGCGTAAGGAAAGCCCAATTTGGCGGCCTGTTTCGTGCCAAGTTTGAACGCGGGCAGGATAGATTCAAGCCCCTGCCGTGTCGGCGGCAGGGCCGCCTGCGGGAAGTGCACGATCACCCTGTTCCGTTTGACCTGCCGGGCCACACTTTGCCCGCCCTGCCAGCCGATGCTTAACCCGTCATCCCGCGCCATCGGCTTGGTGGCACTGCCATATTTGCCCACCAGCATCACACGCGGGGCCGTCCCCAGGCCCACCGAATCCAAGTCATCCAAGTGCACCGGCAAAAGCGCATTGACATAATCTCCCCCGTGCCGCCAAGCTCCTTTCGCCAATTTGTTGTGATAAATCACCCCTTTGCCGCTCTGGTAAATCGCGTACCCGTTCCGCCACGTCCCCAGCCATATCCGACCCTTGCTGTCTTCCGCCAGGCTGGTGACATGATCACCGGGTAAAAGCGTGCTTAAACTTTGCGGATTCGGCGGTTGCCAGTTTTTCGGCACGTGCCACAGCTGCGCTACCTTTGCCGCATAATCCTGCCCACGTATGTAATGCCAGCTTGCCCCATCATCATCACTGATGCCCAAACCCCAGTCCGTGGCGGCGTAGATATGGTTGGTCTTGCGATCTATGAGCAGGGCATTGATCAAATTACTGGGCAACCCCCGGCCGGTTCCATGCGTGGTCACATGCCGATGGCCGCCAATCCGTCGCCAATGGTTATATCCATCCTGTGGACGGGCTGCGGCGATCCCGTTGCACTGCGTGCCGACAAATAAGTTGCCATAGGAATCAAACGCCATGCAATCCACCGGGCTGGCCGGCAGGCCGTCGGCCGGTGTGATATACCGCCACCGGCCAAAGAGCATGGGGGGCATTGGCTGCACGGCGGACGGCCGGACAGGCTGACCCGCACCCTGCATATATTGCTGCACCGGAGACATAATGGCTGTTGCCGCGGCGGCGGTGCTGCTTACCCCCGCCCCATGCGGGTAATACACACTGATCCCCGCCTCCGTGGATATCCAGATGCTTTTGTCCAGAGGGTCTTCCGCTATGGCAAACACATGGCAGCCCAGCGGTCCGTTGAAGGTCATGGCGCCCTGATGGGGCAAATTGGGATGTTTGGCCCCCGCGGGTCGGCAGATTTCATCATAATGCCGCCATTGCCAGCCGTGCCTTCCCAGCTTGCCTACCACAATTCCCTTGCGCAATGTGCCCACCCACAATCTCCCTTGGGAATCAAAGCAGACACTGTACACATTCCAGCTTGGAAAGCCGGTTCCTTTGTTATTTGGATGAAATTCCACCCACCGGTGCGGCGGCCGGGCCGCCGGGCGGAACATCACCAGTCCCTGCCCTTCCGTGCCGATGGCTACGGTCTGCCCGCCGACTGATGCCGCCAGGGAAGTGATAAAACGCACTGGAAATGAAAGCGGATTATTCGCAATGCCCGTCAGATGCGCACTGACCACCGGCGGCGGATGAAAAATGCTCCATCCATTGGAATCCACCACATAATGTGGGGCCACCGCTTTGGCGGAAGTTAAGGGCTCGCCTGTATTTGACTGGCCGGTAAACGGTGTCTTTTTGCCGGGAATTGAAACGGTCGCCGCAGGGTAATTACCTTTATTCTCAACTCCCCCGCCTGACCGCCCCCATAACAGCACCGCCAGCACGACCGTAGCCGCCAGTGCGGCCAGCAGGCCGCCAGCCATCAGCAAATTCACGGTTCCTGATTTCCGCCCGGCCATGGCAGCATCCCCAATAAACCGGCATCCGGGTGCGGCCCAAAATCTAACGGCCACCACGCCGAACAAAAATATCGCAGCATTAAACCAAATCGCGGCGGAGAACTTTAAACCACAATCAGCCGCCTCACGATCAATCAACCTTATCAACCTAACCGCAGGGTGGTCAAGTGACATTTGCAGCCATCTATTATACTTTTGTTGCATTTTGGCGGATGCAACGGCGCCACCGGCAGCATGCAACCCTGCCAAGGCAGGCGCATGTTGATTCCGCGAGCTGACGCCCGCCCGCAACACTTGCCCCCGTGCAGTGCCGGATCGCACGAGGCCATCGCAGGCGCCGCGGCCGGCCGCGGGATATTTTAATTTACCGGGCGGCGGGATGCCGGCTTTGCTTTTGTATTTGCTTTTGTATTGGTTCAACCGGAATTGGAGGATCAGAGCGGGTCAGGCTCAATGCCGATATTTTTTTCGCCGGCGGCCTTTTTTTCCTGATACTTTTTAAGCCAGGTCTGGAAACTTTTGCCGGCGGCGGTGTCCTTCCCGGTGAATTCAATGCCGGTGATATCCGCCAGCATAATGACTTCCCGGCGGCTTTCCCCGCCGCTTAACTCAAGAAGCATTCTGATGAGGGACCGCGCGGGATCGGTATCAATGATGGAGCGGTCAAACAGGTAGCCGACCACACTGCTGCCATCCCGCCGACGGATGGTAACATCGCCACGATAGTTAAAGGCTTTTTCCACAGCATCGCGCAGGAGCTGCGGCGAACTGACATCAGCCACCCACCCTTCGAGGTTTTCATGGACTACAGCGGTTGTCTCCGCGGGGGGCGAAGCGCCGGCTGAGGCGGCAGGGTTGTGCGCCGGATTTACCGAACTGACGGCCTGGGGCATGCTGTTGTTCCTTTGCAAGTTACCGGCTATCGCATCATGAGGCATCATGAGTAAGAGGCGAAGATCGCCGGCCGAATGGTACTACACTGAAACTTCATCCCGCTGCCGCGGCGCCGATGCGCTTACCTGCAACTGCACGAATTTTGCGGGGTGA
>JAJZKJ010000371.1 GCA_021804195.1 Acidobacteriota bacterium | reverse complement strand
TGGAGCCGGCAAAAGCACCACCTTTCGCATGTTGTGCGGGTTGCTGCCCATCAGCGGTGGCATGCTGCGCGTGGCCGGCCACGATTTAAGAACCGCTCGGGCCGCGGCGCGCGGCCGGATAGGTTATATGTCGCAGAAGTTTTCACTTTACGGCAATTTAAGCGTGATGGAAAATCTGCGTTTTTTTGCCAGCGCGTATGGCCTGGTCGGGCGCAATCGCACCCGTCGTATCGACGAGGTATTGCAGGAATTTGGGCTTGGGTCCACCGCGAATATGAACAGCGGTGGACTGCCGCTGGGGTTCAAACAGCGGTTGGCGCTCGCGGCGGCGCTGATGCACAAGCCGGACATTTTATTTCTCGATGAGCCGACGTCGGGGGTGGATCCCTTGGCCCGGCGCGAATTCTGGCATCGCATCAACGCCTTGGTGGATGGCGGCGTAACCATTATGGTGACCACCCATTTTATGGAGGAGGCGGAATACTGCGATGATTTGGCGATTATGGCCGCGGGCCGAATTCTGGCCATGGGCACACCGGCGCAAATACGCTACGGCGCCGCCACGCCCGGCAATCCCAACCCCACCATGGAAGACGCGTTTATCAGCCTCATTGAAACTTCGCAGCGAAAGGCGGCCTGATGGCGACTATGCAGCCCACGCCGGTTTCAGCCAGAGGCCGTGGGCGGCGCCTGCGCGGGCTGATTCGCAAGGAATTTCTGCAAATTATCCGCGATCCCAGCAGCATTGCCATCGCCTTTGTGCTGCCGGTGGTCCTGTTGCTGCTTTTCGGTTACGGGGTATCCCTCAATGCCATGGATGTGCCGGTGGCGGTGGTTTTGGAAAAGCCGGGGCCGGACGCCTACGGTTTTGCCGCCCGCCTGCAGGGATCCGCCTATTTCAGACCTGTGGTGATGGCCAGCATGCACCAGGCGCAGTGGGCGTTAATGCGCCGGCGGGTGGATGGCATTGTGTGTTTACGTTCCAGTTTTGCCCGGGATTTGACTCGGCCGGGGGGAGCGTCCATTCAGGTGATTCTCAACGGGGTGGATGCGAACAATTCGCGGTTGGTCTCCGGCTACGTACAAAATGCCTGGGAGGGTTGGGCTGCACAGCGGGCTGCGGAAATGGGCCAGCCTTCGCCGTTCTCCGTACGCATTGATCAGCGGGTGTGGTTCAACAGTGAAGTGCGCAGCCGCAATTTTTTGGTGCCCGGCCTGATTGCCGTCATTATGACCCTGATCGGCGCGCTGCTGACGGCGCTGGTGGTAGCACGTGAATGGGAGCGTGGCACCATGGAATCGCTGCTGGTCACGCCGGTGCGGCTGCCCGAAATGCTGCTGGGCAAGGTGATTCCCTACTATATCCTGGGCATGGGGGGAATGGCCCTTTCCGTTCTGATGGCGGTGTTTCTCTTTCACGTACCGCTGCGCGGCTCGGTGGGATTTTTATTTCTGGCGTCATCGCTGTTTTTGCTGGCGGCTTTGGGCATGGGCATGCTGATATCCACGGTTACTAAAAATCAGTTTGTGGCGGGGCAGGTGGCCATTATTACCACGTTTCTGCCGGCGTTCATTCTCTCCGGATTCATTTTTGATATTTCTTCCATGCCACGGGTGATTCAGTGGATCACCCATATTCTGGCGGCACGGTATTTTGTTGCCATTTTGCACACGCTGTTTTTGGCCGGAGACGTATGGCCGGTGCTTTGGCCCAACACGCTGGCCTTGCTGGTGATGGTGGTCATTTTTCTGGGGCTGACCCGCCGCAAAAGCCGCAAGAGATTGGAATAGCCGAATGGCTGCGATCATGAGAATTCTGGCGTTGACGATCAAGGAATTTTTATCCTTGCTGAAGGATAAAAAAAGCCGGTTCGTGATCATCGTTCCACCGCTGGTGCAACTTCTGGTGTTTGGCTACGCGGCCACCTACGATCTGACGCGAGTGCCGTATGCGATCTACAATGAAGATTCCGGCGGGGCGGCCCGGGATTTGCTGGCGGACTTTCATGGCTCGCCTTATTTTCACCAAGTGGCCGTCATCACGCATCAGGAGCAGATAGCCCCGCTGATTGACGATCGCCAGGCCCTGGTGGTGGTGCATATTCAGCGGCAGTTCAGCCGCGATTTGCTTTCCGGCCGTCCGGGCAGGGTGCAGGTGATTGTGGATGGCCGCAATTCCAACACCGCTTTGATTGCATTGGGTTACGTGCGGGACATCATTCTGGCGTTTAATTTGCATTGGGATGCGGACCACCATATCACCGGCCCGCCGGCGCAACTGGTAACGCGGGCGTGGTTCAACCCCAACCTGCTAAGCCGGTGGTTTGTGGTGCCTGGCATTGTTGGCTTGCTGACTCTGGTGGTGACCATGCTGGTGACGGCCCTTTCGGTGGCGCGCGAACGCGAGCAGGGCACATTTGATCAATTGCTGGTGACCCCATTTACGCCCGTGGAAATTTTGCTGGGCAAAGCGCTGCCGGGCTTGATCATTGGCATGGCGGAGGCCACAGTGATGATTACGGCCGCCGTCTGGTGGTTTCATGTGCCGTTGCTCGGCAGCCTGGTTACGCTATATGCGGGCACGGCGCTGTTTGTGATTGCGGCCATTGGGGTGGGGCTGGCGATATCGGCTATATCCGCCACGATGCAGCAGGGGTTGCTGGGGGCATTCCTGTTTTTAGTGCCGGCCATTATTTTATCCGGCTTCACCACGCCCATCGCCAATATGCCCACCCTGGTGCAGTGGATTACGCTGGCGGACCCGTTGCGGTATTTTCTGGTCATTTTGCGTGGGGTCTTTTTGCAGGCCACGCCCATGCACTTGCTGGTGGGGCAGATGTGGCCGATGGCGGTGATCGGCGTGATCACCCTTTCCGCCGCTACGTGGCTTTTCCGGCACCGCAGCTATTAGATCGCTTGGCCATTAAGATTACAGCGCCACATTGGCCGGGATCGTGATCGGCCGGAAATGGCCCGAATGCTAGCACGCAGGGACGAAACCAAAGCAGCCCGGCGATTACTTCGCCGTAGCGCACCGTGCCGCTTGCCAAAAACCCCGCTTCCCCCCATGAAACCTCGGCGCTTGCCAAAATCCATTTAGCCGCGGGCCTGGTGCCCGCGCGTTCCGTTGCCCGCAAAAAAGCCCGGCGTTGGGGGGGGCAGCCATCCTGGCCGCCATTCCTCCCCCCGCCAAATGCGTATCCGCGCCCTCGGCGAAATCCGCGGTGAATCCATGAGCCGCTGGTCACGCCGTTGCGGCGGCGGGCCAGAGTTGCCACATTCAATCGATCTTGCCATCCGCCAGATCCA
>JAJZKJ010000370.1 GCA_021804195.1 Acidobacteriota bacterium | reverse complement strand
AGACATGGGTCGGCGGCGGCCGCAGATCTGGTGAGCCACGATCATCGCAAATACGAGCCGGTGGATTTATTCCACCGGTTGCAACCGTAATGGATACGCGCCAACCGCAGGGGACGCCGGGGAACGCAGAGGTAATTTTTACCGGGGCCGCAGGCCAGCGATGCCGCCCGATCCGATTACTCGATCCCCCGTTGGTTTTTCATTAACCGCGACCATATTGCGGCCTCAAAATGGAACAACTGATGAAATCGTAACGCGCCGGGGCGACGCCCGGAAGCGGCCGTGACGCTCGTGCCCGCTTTTTCCGGGCATCCTCTGCGTTCCCTCGCAGTGCAAAAAAGCACTTACCGTCGTGCCTCGCCGGCATGTCGCAACTTACTCTCCTATAATCCCCCGTGATTTGACTGGAGGTCTTAACCTTGGCGAAAGTTGCATTGATCACTGGCGGCGCTGGCGGTATCGGCTCGGCCACAGCCCGGCTGCTCTGGAAAAAGGGGTATTCGCTGGTCCTGCTGGGACGCGATGCCGATAAGCTGGAACGCTTCGGCGCGGAACTCGGCGATTCGCACCGCCTCAAGTTATTTGCCGCTGACCTTACCGACCCGGAGCAGGCGGCACAGGCGGTTCAGGGGGCGTTTGAGTGGAAAGACCGCCTCGATGCAGTGATCCACACCGCCGGATACGCCCCGCACCTGAGCTTGGCGCAAAGCACGCCGAGCAATTGGCGCGATATTGTGGACCGAAATTTATCCAGCGCCATGTACATCGTGCACAGCGCCTGGCCTCTATTCGATGCCCAGCATAAACATGCCCATGAGCGTACGGAATTTACCGGTGTAGCCATCGTATTAATATCCAGCGAGGCCGCTCGCGATCCGTTTCCCGGCCTCGGGGCCTACGCCGTATCCAAAATCGGTCTCAATATGCTTGCCAAAGTCATTGCCCGAGAAGGACAGTCCATCGGACTCAAAGCCTTCTGTATCGCACCGGCGGCCACGGAAACCAGCATGCTGCGCAGTCTGCCGTACGCCGACAAAATTCCCGCCGCGCAGATATTATCTCCCGATGATGTCGCTCGGGCCATCGACGCTGCACTGGACGGCGGACTGGCGTACAGCAGTGGTGAAACCATTTATGTGCATCGGGGCGCACGCTGACCTGTGCGCCGGCGCAGAACGCGGCAGTCAGTGTATGATACGACGATGTCCTGACGGCGAAGTCTCGCGCGGATTTCCGCGGTCGATTGCCCAAATGGGTCATATTCTGCATGCACCTGCAGCGAAGGGAAATGTTAAAAAATGGAAACCGCTTATCCGCGTGAAAAGCAGCCACCCCATCAGCCCGGCGAGATACTCTGTTTCTTCATTCGTCATGCCGAGGCGCATCCCGTCGCAGATGGCGATGATGCTTCACGGGCCCTCACCAAATCCGGCCGCCACGACGCTCGCGATATCTTTTCGGTCCTGGCACGAACCTCGCCCGATATTGGAACGATCTTCACTTCACCTCTGTTGCGCGCACGGCAGACGGCGGAGTTGCTCGCCTCCGCCCTTCGACTTGAACAGGAGCCGGAAATAACGCCGTTGCTCGCCGATGGGGGACCCGGATCCAATTGGATTACCTTCCTCAGGCAACGTAAAAATCTTTCGCCGTGCATCGCCGCCGTCGGCCATGAACCCATCTTGGGGAGCTGGATATCAGAGTTGTGCTTCGCATCTGGCCAAGCCGTACTGATGAAAAAGTGCGCTATTGCACGGGTTCGAATACGGTGGGGGGGAGGTGCCGTCCGAGCGGAACTCGAGGGTCTCTATCAGCCCGGTTTTATGCGTAAAATCGCCCGCTTTTAAGCTCTACATCGGCCCGGTTATCGGTACAGGCTCAGCCGCCCAAAAATTCAACTCGCCATGCGCACCCTTGGGTGTCCTGTTGTAAATATCGGTGCTTGGAGGGCGGAGAGGTGTGGCTGATGAAGGAGCTGAAATGATGCCGCTGACACAATCTCACGGTGCAGCCGAATATCTCCGGCGTACGCTCATCTATGTCGGACGAAAATCACTCTGGATCGCCGCCGGCTGGGTGATCGTTTATCTCATCGCCCGAATTTTTGCATCCGGCCCGCTCATGCTGATCGAGCCGGTGCTTGGGGCGATTTTCGGCAGCGCGGCCGGTTGGGAGATGGGGGATAATGCCGTTCAAGAATGCGGCTTTACCGGGCTCTTCCTCTGGATATTCCTGGTGCTTGGCTGTTGGGTGCCGATCTGGCTGGTGACTTGGATCGAACAGGCCATCGTTCGACATCTTTTCGGCTGGCACCTGACCTTCGGCGATTGGATGCTGCTGACCATGGCCACGCTGCTGTCGCTGATGGCGTCTATCTGGCGTGCGCTCGCGGATGATTAGGGAACCTCGGGGGTGCCCGCGACTCCCCCGACGGTGAAAAATATATTAACCGCGACTTGAGTGCCGGCGGCGTGGATCGCTGATCACACCGAGTAAGGTTGCCCGTGATGCGCCGGTGCAACTCGGCAGATTGCCGGGCATGCCCCGCAGCGTCATCGCCGCCAGTACCGCAAAGCACATCGCCTCACGGGCTGCATTCGTAATACCGAAGGACTCCATCGTCCGCAACTCCGGTCGGCCAAACATGTTGAGGTGATGGCCGATGCGTGCCATGAGATACTTATTCTCCACGCCGCCGCCGCAGAAAATGATTTCATCCGGCACAGTGGGAAGCAGTTTTCGATACGCGTCGGCAATGGTGCGTGCGGTGAATTCCGTTGCCGTCGCCAGCAGGTCAATGGACGAAGGTCGGTCTTCTCGGGCGAGCAACTGATCAGCCAAGGCGGCACCAAACATTTCCCTGCCGGTCGATTTGGGGGGCCGCTTCCGGAAGTACCGGTTCTGCATCAGCCGCGCGAGGAGAGGCTCATCAATCCTGCCGGTGGAGGCTATGCGGCCGCCGAGGTCGCATGGAATCTGAAATAACCGCTGCGCCAGCGAATCCATCAGACAATTGCCCGGTCCGGTATCAAAGGCGATCGGTGCCGGTTGCCGGCGCCGCTTCGCCGGCGGGAGCCAGGTCAGATTGGATATGCCGCCGATGTTATGCACGCAGCGCGTTCGCTCCGGATCGGCAAACAGCAGAGCGTCGACTGCCGGTACCAGCGGTGCCCCCTGCCCGCCGTAGGCCATGTCGGCAGGGCGAAAATCACCGACGGTGGCAATACCCGTCAAAGCGGCAATGACCGAGACATCGCCGATCTGCAGCGTGGAGCCGATGCTTCTGCCGTGTGGCGGCACGTGGGCGATCG
>JAJZKJ010000369.1 GCA_021804195.1 Acidobacteriota bacterium | reverse complement strand
CGCCCGCGAAATTGTGACGGCAAAAATCTCGATGGTGCAGGCCGGGCTGGAAATCAAAACCGACCAGCTTGAAACGCATTACATGTCGGGTGGACGGGTGGCACGGGTGTCGCGTGCCATGATTGCCGCCCATCGCGCTAAAATTGATTTGCCCTGGCAAATGGCCACCGCCATTGACCTTGCAGGCCGCGACGTGCTTGACGCCGTACAAACCAGCGTCAACCCGCGCGTCATTGATGTACCCAATGCCGACAGCGGTCGGCAAACGCATGATGGCGTCGCCAAGGACGGCATTCAGTTGCGCGTCAAGGCGCGGGTAACGGTGCGTACCAACATGACGCAGCTTGTCAGCGGGGCCGGCGAACAAACGGTGGTGGCCCGCGTGGGCGAGGGCATTGTGGCCGCCATCGGCGCTGCCGACACTTATAAGCATATTCTTGAGCAGCCCGATCTGATCAGCAAAACCGTGCTGCGCAAAGGCCTTGACGCCGGCACAGCTTTTCAGATTTTGTCTATAGATATTGCCGACATGGATGTAGGCGCGAATATCGGCGCACAACTGCAAACGGCGCAGGCCGAGGCCAACAAGCAAATTGCCCAGGCCGAGGCCGAAAAGCGCCGTGCGCTGGCCGTAGCCCAGGAACAGGAAAATAAGGCTCTTGCCCAGTTGAACCGAGCCAAGGTTATTGAGGCCGAAGCGCAAATTCCGCTGGCCATGGCCGAGGCGTTTCGCCATGGCAATCTGGGCATTATGGATTACTACAAAATGAAGAACATTCAGGCCGACACCACTATGCGCGAAGCTATTGGCGGCGCTACGCCGGATGCGAGCAAATAGTCATAATGAGCTAGCGTATCAGCGCAAATGTATCGTGGAGTTAACGATGGGACGTGTGCCACAGAACCAGGATGAACTCGCACGAGCCATACTGTCGGGCAAACTGTCGCTGGAAGATTTGCGGCTCGAACAGGCACGGCGGCAGGCGGCTGCCCAAGCGGCCGCCCATGCGGCCCAAGCCGCCCGCGCGGCCGTCGCTGCACAACGCCCGGCCGTCGCTCCGGCCGTCAAGCCTGCCAAACCCTCGCCCTATGGCGGCCCGGTAGCGCCAACCCGGCGGCAGGTGCTTACCCCATCGCAACAGCCGGCACCGGTCGCGCGGCGCACCCCCGCAGCCGTCCCGGCGAGCCGGCCACCCGCAACGCGCCAGCCACAGACCGCACCTGCCACGCAAAAGCCCGCAGCAGCGGCAGCAGGCCAAAGAGCGGCAACTGCCGCTAAAACACCGCAACGCGCTCAGTCGCCTCAGGCGGCTCCAGCCGCTAATGCGTACGCATTGCCACACGCCACCGAGCGCCACGGCATTTTCAGCGTACAGAACCTTCGCCGCGCTGTAATTATGTCTGAACTGCTGTCAAAGCCGCTCGCCTTACGCGACAGTTGAGCCTGTCCGGCCACAGTAAAGCAGCCGATTGATGCGGGCCGCAGCGCTGGCAACTCATATCGAAACACGAACAAACATCGCGAAGTTATTTATACCTCTCGCGGACAGAATTGAAGTATTTCCCATGGTGCTGCGGCGCAGCCCGGGCACCCCGGCGGTGCTGCCGCTGGCCGGGGTGGGCAAAATACCTGCGCCATCATGGCTCAGCTTATTTTGTCGCGAAGCCTTAAGCCGGGTCGGTATTGGCCACCTGGCGCTTTTTCACCGTCGCTATGAACGTGTACACCACCGGCACAACATACAGCGAAAACAGGCAGCCCACGGTAAGGCCGGCGCCGATCATAAGCCCCATGTCAAAGCGGCTCACAGCACCGGCCCCCTTGGCCACTAGCAGCGGCACAACACCCATGACCATCGCGGCGGTCGTCATTAAAATGGGCCGCAACCGGATATTCGATGCCTTAAGCACAGCCGCCTTGCGATCCAGACCTTCTTCTTCCATGACCTTGTTGGCAAACTCGACGATGAGAATGCCCTGCTTGGTAATCAGACCAATGAGCGTAATCAGGCCGACTTCGGTATATATGTTTAACGTACCCAAGCCAAGGAATAAAAACGTCATCGCTCCAAAAATGGAGGTGGGAACCGTAAACATCACGATCAGCGGATCGCGAAAGCTCTCAAACTGGGCGGCCATCAACAGAAAAATCAGCACGATGGCCAGGCCGAAAGTATACCAAATGGCGTTGCCTTGCTGTTTGTATTCGCGGGCTTCACCGGCATAGTCAACTTCGTAGTTGGAAGGCAGAATTTTTTTAGCTTCGGTATTCAGGTAACTAAGCGCCGTACCCATCGTCACGCCCGGCATGGGCACTCCCTGCAAAGTGACGGCATTAAGCTGCTGAAACTGCGGTAAAAACTCAGGCTCCACCTTGCTGGAGAGGCTGGCCACGGTGGAAAGCGGAGTCATCACACCATTGCCTGACCGCACATAATAATATTTGATCATGGACGGGTCGGCTCTTAATGCGTCGGGCACCTGCGGGATGACCTTGTAGCTGCGTCCCTGCATGTCAAAACGGTTAATGTAATTTCCACCGAGCAATGGCTCGAGGTCCTGGCCGATGTCGGAGGGCGTAAGACCCACTTCGGAGGCGATGCTCCGATGAATGTTGATCACAATCTGCGGGGCATCGTAGCGCAAGTCCTTGGTCATGAACAAAAACTTGCCGCTGGCATTGGCCGCGCCCATCATTGCTTTGGCGTACTTATTAATCTGGGCAAAGTCCGCGGTTGATTTAATGACAAACTGAATCGGAAATCCGCGGCTGGAGCCGGGAATGGAAGGTAAATTGAACGCCGCAGCCTGCACGCCGGCAAGTTGGCCGAGCTTGGCCTGAAACAGGGGCAGCAACTGCATTTGACTGCGTTTGCGCTGGTCCCAGGGAGCCAGCAACATACCGCCCACCATCGTGTTCTGCCCCGGGCTTACAAACGAAAAACCATTCACCTGAAAGACACTGGTGGTTTCTGGAAAACTTCTGGCGTCTTTGTACACCTGCTTGGCATAGGCGGACATATAATGCAGGGTTGCCGTGGCCGGTCCGGTGGCGCTATAAAAAATGATGCCCTGATCCTCCGTAGGCGCTAACTCAGAGAAGGTACCCAACACCATAAACGGTATGGCCACTAGAATGGCCGCAGCCACCAAGAGCACCACCCAGCGGATTTCGAGAGCCAACCGAAGCGAACGATCATATTGTCTGCGGAAAAAGTGGAATATCGCGTCCAGCAGGTGCACCAGGCCATGGTCGGGCGTTTTACGCAAGATCTTGCTGCCCATCATGGGCGAAAGAGTAAGGGCGACGACCATTGAAATGAGCAC
>JAJZKJ010000368.1 GCA_021804195.1 Acidobacteriota bacterium | reverse complement strand
GCCTGTGTCATCCCCCATGCTCAAACCAGTGCCCATTCCGGAAAATTCATCCATTCAGCGCACTGTGCTGCCGAATGGACTCTGCATTGTGACCGAGCGGATGCCGCACGTGCGGTCGGTATCGCTTGGGGTCTGGCTGCGCAGCGGCTCTCGCCGCGAGGTGGAGGAAGAAAACGGCATAACGCATTTCATCGAACACATGCTGTTCAAAGGCACAGAAAACCGCAGCGCCGAGCAGATCGCCCGCTCCGTGGACGCCATCGGGGGCAATCTTGATGCCTTTACCGCCAAGGAAATCGTCTGTTTTTCGGCCAAGGTGCTGGACGAGCACCTGCCGATTGCCTTCGATGTTCTCTCCGATCTTGTCAGCCATCCCCTGTTTCGCTCTGAGGATATTGACCGCGAACGCGGGGTGATTCTGCAGGAAATCAAAATGGACGAGGACAACCCCGATTACCTCGTCCACGAAATCTTTACCCAGAACTTCTGGCGCGAGCATCCGCTCGGCCGGCCCATCTTGGGCACCAAAGAGACAATGCGCAAAATGGCGCAGGATCTTTTATTCCGCTATTACCGCGAATGTTTCACCTCCGGCAATCTGGTCATCTCGGCCGCCGGCAATCTTGAGCATTCGCAGTTGGTCGAGATGACCGCGCGCCAGTTCTCTTCACTTGCCCCGCACACCAACGGCCATGCCCAGGCCTCGCCCCGCAATCATGCCCGCATCGTGCTGCGCAATAAAAAGCAGCTTGAGCAGGTCCAGGTCTGTCTCGGCCTGCCCGCCTATCCGCTCAATCATGAAATGCGCTATGCCTGGTCGCTGCTCAACACCATCGCCGGCGGGGGCATGTCGTCGCGCTTTTTCCAGAATATTCGCGAGCGGCAGGGCTTGGCCTACGCGGTTTTCAGCGATCTCAACCCCTACCGTGACACCGGCGTCTTTCTCGCCTTTGCCGGCACCAGCGCCCAGACCGTGCCGCAGGTGATTGCTTCCATCCTGAGTGAGTTGCGCGACTTCAAATCGCGTCCGGTTCCGGCCGAGGAGTTGCGCCGCGCCAAGGACAATCTCAAGGGCAGCCTGATGCTGGGGCTGGAATCCACCGGCTCGCGCATGTCCAATCTGGCGCGGCAGGAAATCTACTTTGACCGCTACGTCACGCTCGATGAAATGCTGGCCCGCATCGAGGCGGTGACGGCCGAGGAAATTCAGGCCATCGCCCAGGATTGCTTCCACACCGAGCGCATTGGCCTGACTGTGCTGGGCAACCTGAACGGGGTCAAAATCACCCGCGGCGACCTGCAAATCTAAATCCGCGCACATCGGCCGCGTTAAATATTTGTAATGGTCCGGTCGGTTTCGTGAAAGTAACGTTCCAGACAGCGTTCCTGATGGCAGGGATACAAAAAATGGATTTTCTCTCCTTTGATTTTCATGTATCCTCAAGTCTGGAGCTGGCATAACTCAATATAATGACCATGGGCACCCAAACCTGGAGGCGCTGGAGCGCGGGAATTCTTCTGCTGCTGGTGCTTTTCCTGCCCTTTGCCGGCCATCATAGACGGCGCCGGGTATTGGGTTGGATTCCGGTCCAGCGTTTGAATCTGCCGGTCTCCAGCACCACATGGATTCTTGTTCCGCTGAGCGCGCCCCAGCCCTGGCTGCACCGCCCCTGGCTCACTCCCCAGCGTATTCGTCCGCCCACCTGCTGACCTTCACCCCGCTCTTGTTCCATTCCATTTGTTCTTTCGGGTTAGCTTGCCGCTAACTCATGAATGGAGTTGTGTTCCGTGAAGGTTATATTGGTTTTTTTCTTCTGCATTCTTGCGGCTCTGCCGGGGCCGGCGCAATCGCCGCCGAAGGCAGTGCAAACCCCGCTGCGTCTCACTCTGGCCCAGGCCGTGCGCCGCGCTCAGCGCCGCTATCCGCGGGTAGCGGCCGCTCTCGCCCGTCAGCGGGCCGGCGAGTTCGCCGCCGCTCTGGCGCGCGCGCAATATCTGCCCAGCCTCGGTCTGGTCTCGCAGTTTGACCGCGGCACCGACAACAGCCCCGCCGGCCTGCTGTTTCCCTCCGCCCTGCCTTCGATCAGCGGCACGGTGGCGGGCAAATATTATGCCTGGAACAGCGTCTGGACCAGCTCGGCCGGGGCTTACTTTAATTGGGAGCTCTACGATTTCGGCCGCCGCCATTCGGATGTGGCGTTTTATCAGGCTCTCGCCCGGCAAGCGGCGCGCCAGGCGGGCTTGGCCCGTTTGCAAGCCGGCGCTCACGCCGCGGATGCCTATCTGTCCGTGCTCGCGGCCCGGGCCGGGTTGCAGGTGGCGCGCGCCGATGTGGCGCGCTGGCATACGCTCGATCAGATCGTGCGCGTGCTGGTTCACCAGCAGCTTCGCCCCGGCGCCGATGCTTCCCGCACCGATGCCGAGCTGGCCGGGGCGCGCATTCGCCAGGCCCGTGCCCTGGCCCGCCTGCAAAACGTCCGCGCCCTGCTGGCCCAGGCCGTCGGCAGCGCCCGCGCCCGGCTGGTCCTCGAGCCCGATGGTCTGCTGGCGCATGCTTCGCGGGCCCTCACGCCGGCGCAGTTGCGGGCGCGGCTGGCGGCGGCATCGCATCCCCAGGCCCGCGCTCGCCATGCCGCGCTCACAGCCAGCCGTTTTCAGCTTCAGGAACTGGCCCGCGCCGATCGCCCCCGGGCGTACTTATTGGCCGCCGCCTACGGCCGCGGCACCGGCATTCAGAACCCGGGCCAGTTCGCCGCTCATCTCAATGGCCTCTGGCCTGATTCCGCCGGCAATTGG
The DNA here is from genome assembly GCA_021804195.1 of Acidobacteriota bacterium. The sequence continues at coordinate 532 of JAJZKJ010000368.1, read as the reverse complement.
GCGGTTGGGCTGGGAATCGAATATTCCTTGACCCGCCATTTCCTGATTCACCGCCGGCAGGCCGTGGCGCGCGCCCGCATACAGCGCGCCCAGGCGCAATACCGGCAGGTAATTCAATCCTTGCGCCGCGCCCGCCGGCAGGCCGCCGCCGATCTCGTGGCCGCCCGTCAGTTGGCGCTCAATTCGCCCATCGAGCTGCGGGCGGCGCAAACCGGCGAGGCGCAGGCCCGCGCCCGTTACCGCGCCGGCCTGGCGGGCATTGTGGATCTGGCGAATGCCGAGCAGTTGCTGAGCCAGGCGCAAAGCGATGACAGCCTCAGCCGGCTCGCCATCTGGCGGGCCGAACTCGAAACCGCTTACGCCCAGGGCAGCCTGCGGCCCTGGCTGCGGGCGGTCCAGGCCCAGGCCGCGAACGGAGGGCATTGATATGAATCTCATACGCGCGGCCTTGCGCCGTCCCTTTACCGTGGTGGTGCTGGTCATCGCCATCATCGGCGCCGCGGTGCTGGCCATGCTGCGCATGCCGGTGGAT
>JAJZKJ010000011.1 GCA_021804195.1 Acidobacteriota bacterium | reverse complement strand
GGGAATGCCCAGCCTGGCAAAAAACCATCGAGCCGGGAGTCAGCGTGGGCCAGATCGTGCGTCCGCTCGATGCCGTGGGCTGCTATATTCCCGGCGGCCGCCATCCGCTGCCTTCTACCGTGCTCATGACCGCGATTCCCGCCCGCGTGGCGGGAGTAAAACGCGTCGTGGCCGCATGCCCGCAACCCGCGCCGGCCGTGCTGGCCGCGGGCTGGCTGGCCGGCGTGGATGCCATGTATGCCATTGGAGGCGCCCAGGCGATTGCGGCGCTGGCGTATGGCACCGCGGCCATCCCCAAAGTGGATAAAATCGTGGGTCCGGGCAATCAATATGTCACTGCGGCCAAGCTCCAGGTGGCCCGCGATTGTGCCATTGATTTTGGCGCCGGTCCGACTGAAGTATTGCTGGTGGCCGAAGCCGGAAGCAATCCCGAATGGCTCGCCGCGGATCTGCTGGCCCAGGCCGAACATGATCCGCGGGCGGCTGCCTGGCTGCTGACCTCAAGCCCCACCCTGGCCCGCGCCGTCATCGCCGCCGTCGAGCGGCAGCTCGCGGAACTGCCCCAGCCCAACCGGCAGGCGGCGCAACAGGCGCTGGCTGATTATGGCGCCGTGGTGGTGACCAAATCCGCGGCCGAGGCTCTGCGCCTGGCCAACCGCATCGCGCCCGAACATATTACCTTGTCCGCCGCGGCCCGGGAGCAGTTGCGGAACGCCGGCTCGATTTTCATTGGGCAATATGCGCCCCAGGCCGTCGGCGATTATATGAGCGGAGCCAATCATGTGCTGCCCACCGTGGGCGGGGCGCGGACGCGCGCCGGGCTTTCGGTGCTCGACTTCGTGAAGATCATTACCGTGCAGCAGCTTACCTCTTCCGGCCTGCGCCGCCTGGCCGGCGATATTGCCTGCCTGGCCCGGGCCGAAGGACTTGAAGCCCATGCCCGTTCGGTGGAAATCCGTCAGAAAGGCGTGCCGTCTCGGCAGCGCAAAGGTGGACGGCGATGAGCCTGCTGCCTCGCCTGCGGCCCGCGGTCGAGCGTTTGCGCGCCTATAACCCTCCCAAAGAGGGCCGCGCCGGCCTGCGCCTCGATTTCAACGAAAACACCATCGGCTGCCCGCCGCGCGTGCTCGAGGTGCTGCGCGAAATCACCGGCGAAGATCTGGCCCGTTATCCCGAATATGCCCAGGGCGAAGACGCCATCGCTCAGGCCTTTGGCCACACTCCGGCGACGATGACATTGACCAACGGCGTGGATGACGCCATTTTGCTGGCGGTGCAATGTTTTGTGGATTCCGGCGATGAGATGGTCATTGTCGAGCCCACCTTCACCATTTACCGTTTTTACGGTGAGTTGACCGGCGCGCATATGATGCCGGTGCGCTGGCGCGAGCGCGAAATAACTTCCCGCATTCGCCGTTTCGAGCTGGACTCCAGCGCCCTGCGGGCCGCTCTCACGCCCCAAACCCGTCTGGTCATCATCGCCAGCCCCAATAATCCCACCGGCCATCTCACGCCGCCGGCGGAATTGCTCGATTGGGTTCGCGCCACGCCGCAAACGGCGTTTCTGGTGGATGAGGCCTACGCCGACTTTGTCGCCCCTGGTTACCGCGGCCTGCTGGACGCGGTGCGCACATTGCCCAACCTGCTGGTGGCCCGGACGTTTTCCAAATCCTATGGCCTCGCCGGCCTGCGTCTGGGCAGCCTCTTCGCCCACCCCGAACTCATGCCCGTGCTGCGCAAGGCGCATTCCCCGTATAACGTGAATACGCTGGCGATTCGCTGCGCCCTGGCTGCCTTGCGGGATCAGGGCTGGCTGGAAGATTACCGCCGCCAGATTCGCGCCAGCCGCGAGCATATCCAATCGGTGCTGGCCGTGGCCGGGATCGCATACTGGCAAAGCGAGGCCAATTTTGTGCTCTTTGAGGCAGGCGAGCGCGCGGACAGTATTCTGAGCGGCTTGCGACGGCAAGGCATCCTGATCCGCGACCGGCGGGGCGACTATCCCGGCGCGCTGCGCATCACCTGCGGCACGCAGGAGCAGACGGAGCGCGCGCTCGCCGCTCTGCTGGAATTCTGGACCTGAGTTTTATGGCCGCATCCTCAACAAAAGCAAAACCCTGGGTTGTCTTCGATATGGATGGCGTGCTGGTGGACGTGCACGGCTCCTATCGCCGCGCCATCCAGCGCACGGTCGTCCACTTTGGCGGCCAGGAACCCACGCCCGCCGAGGTGCAGGAGATTAAAAATCTCGGCGGCTATAACAATGACTGGGATGTCACCCGGGAACTGTTGCGCCGGCGCGGCCTGGAAGTGCCTTACGCCGAAATTCCTCCCGCCTTTGACACGTTCTATATCGGCCGCCGCAACGGTGGGGTCTGGGAAGGCCTCATCGCCAGCGAGCGCTGGCTGCTGGCGCCGGCGAAGCTGGCGCAACTGGCCGCGCTCTATCAATTGGCCATTTTCACCGGTCGGCCGCGCGAGCACGCCGAATATGTTCTGCGGCGCTTTCAGACGGCCTCCGCCTTCGCCCGCCTGCTGGTCATGGAAGATGTCGTTCAGGGCAAGCCCCATCCCGAGGGTCTGGATCGCCTGCGCGCCGAGTTCGCGCCCGCGCCCATCGCGGCCTATATTGGCGATACCATTGATGACGCCCGCTGCGCCGCGTCCTCCGGCACCCGTTTTATCGGCATTCTGCCCCGGACGCACAGCACGCACCATGAGCTGCGGGCGCTGTTTGCCGGGACCGGCTGCCAGGAGATCGTGGAAGATGTGAATCAGGCGGCCGATTGGCTTTGCCGGGCAGCCGGCCAGCCGCAAACGATCCCGGCAGGTTCCTGAATGGTCCAGGCGATGCCAAAAGAAAAATCCAAACCGCCGCGGCGGATGCGGCGTCGCCGCTCCGCCCGCATTCGCCGCCACACCCGCGAAACCCGGATTGATCTCGCGCTCCAGCTCGAGGGCCGCGGCCGCGGCCGGATCTCGACCGGCATTCGCTTTCTCGATCACATGCTCGAGTTGCTGGCCATGCACGGCGGCTTCGATCTGGAAATTACCGCCCGCGGTGATCTGGATGTGGATCAGCATCACACCGTCGAGGACCTGGGCATCGCGCTGGGCGAGGCCTTTCTGGCCGCCCTGGGCGATAAAAAAGGCATTCACCGCGCCGGCTATTTCCTCATGCCCATGGATGAAACCCTGGCCCTGGCGGCGGTGGACTTCAGCGGCCGGCCGCTGGCCGTGGTCGCCACCGGTCTGCGCGTATTGCGGGTGGGCGATCTGCAAGCCGAGCTGCTTGACGATTTTTTTGCCGGCTTTGCCGCCGCCGCCCGCGCCAACGTGCATGTAAAAACCGTTTACGGCCGCAGCAGCCATCATAAGGTCGAGGCCATTTTCAAGGCCTTTGCCCGCGCCCTGCGCGCCGCGGTCAGCCGCGATCCACGCCTTCGTTCCCAGGTCCCCTCGACCAAGGGCCTGCTGTGATGCAGCGAGTGTTTGCGTGTGCTGGCCAGCGCGATCTCAACAGAACAGCATCCGGGCCGCCCTTGCCAAGCATCCGGCTTCGTACTATCTTTACAATGGCTAAAGGCTTTTCTGGAGATACACCATGCGCCATAACTATTATTTTTCCTGCTCGCGCCGCCTGCTGAGCGCCGGCATCGGCATACTATTTGCCGCCACGCTCGTCACGGCCAAACCCGCGCCGGCCAAAGCCAAAATGAAAATGGCGCGGGCCTCTGGCGCCCGCTATCGCATCACCGGCATCGCGGATATCCATTTGCGGGATACCTCGGCGAAAGCCGCACAGTTCGTCATGGGCCATCTGCTCGGCTTTGACCGCGCCTTTACCCTGCGCGGGCGCGACGGCCGGCCGGTCATTTACTACAAGGTGAACGATCATCAGTTTCTGGAAATCACGCCCGGCTGGGCGGGCCCGCTGCAGCCGCGCTACGAAACCCTGGCCTGGCGCACCACCAATGCCCGCGCCCTGCGCGCTCATCTTCTGGCCGCGCATTTTGCGCCTGGCCCGGTCCATCGTTTGCGCGACGGCAACCTGGGTTTTAACGTCCAGGATCCCGAAGGCTACGACATTCAGTTTGTGCAATACCTGCCCAACTCCATGACCGGCAAGCTCATCGGCAAGCTGCTTTCGCCCCGCCGTATCGGCGGCGTCATCATCCATACCGGCTATCAGGTCATGAGCAAATCGGCCGAGGATCGCTTTTATGCCTCCGCCCTGCATTTTCCCGAAATGTGGTACGGCGGCATGCATATGCCCAGGGTGGACTGGTTCGACCGCCGCGCGCCTAACGGCCCCGACTGGCTGGAATACATGCTGGACAACTCTAGTCATCCTTCGCTGCGCGAGCGCGCCGTGCTCAACCACTTTTCGATCGGTGTCTATCACATGCATGTAGCCGACAGAAAATTGCTGGCGCGGGGCTGGAAGCCCACCCAGAAGCCGCAAATCGGCAGAGACGGCAAGTGGCAGTTGAACCTGTACACCGAGGCCGGGACCCGCATCGAGCTCATGGGCCCGCATCCGGTGCAAAAGCCCTGCTGCTCGGTCATGCACAAGGGCGGCTGGTAATCTTCACGTCGCCCGTGCCAGCACCAGCGTGGCGTCATCCGGCTGTTCCTGCTCGCCGCACCACTCCCGCAGGTGGTCCATCACGTGGGCGATGATTTCGCCCAGCGGACGGCCCTGATGACGGGCGATCAGTTCCAACAGCCGGTCCTCGCCGAACTCGACTCCATACTCGTTTTCCGGCTCGCTCAGTCCGTCGCTCCAAACCACCAGCAGTTCGCCGGGCGCGAGGGTTATGGATCCCTGATGGTATTTCAGTTCAGGGAATAAACCCACCACCGTGCCGCCCTGATCGAGCCGGCGCGTGCCCTGGGGCCCTAAAATCGCCGGCGGCGGATGTCCGGCATTGACATACGTCATGCGCCGCCCGGGCGCGTTATACAGGGCATAAAACATCGTGGCGTACTTTTCCGCCGGGGTGCCGTGATAGAGCTGATTGTTGAGCCGGGCCAGAATGCGCGCGGGCTCCAGCGCGGCGGCGGGCGCGGATGAAAGGGAAGCATCATCATGCTTTTCCGCCGCGGCCGTCCAGCGCGCCAAGCCGGGAATCTCCAGCCGCCGGGACTCGTGATCCCGCAGCGCTCCGCCCTGATACGCGCGCAGTGCGCTGCTGATCGTGGCCATCAGCAGCGCGGCGGAAATGCCTTTTCCCGATACATCTCCCACCACCAGCGCCAATTGCGAGATCAATTCTTCGGGCTCGGCCTGGCCTCCGGGATGAGCCGCGATTAGGTCGCTTTCTCCCTGCAGCGGCAGAAAATCGTAAAAGTCGCCGCTGACCATGCGGGCCGGCAAACAGCGTCCGGCCAGCTCCAGCCCGGGCAGCAAGGGCGCGGAGGCGGGAAATAGCTGCGCCTGCACCTCCTGCGCGATCTGGATTTCGCTCTCCAGCCGCTGCTTCTGCTGTTCTTCCCGCAGCAGCCGCCGGATGGAAGTGGTCATGGTGTTAAACGAGCCTTCCAGATCGGCCAATTGGTCGCGCATGCGCACCGGAATGCGGTACTCGAAATCGCCGCGGTGCACATGCTGGGTGCCGACATAGAGATCGTGGATGGCGGTGGTGATGGTGCGGGTCAGGCGCAGGCCAAACAGCAGCGACATCAGCTCAAGCAGTATGAAAAAGATGCCAATCGCGCTCAGCACCGTCAGCGGCAGCGTGCCACTCCCCCGGCGGCCCAGATCGATGCCGCCGAAAAGGTGCCGGTTCAGGATGGACGGCCGGGTGATGACGGAAAGAAACAGCACTGTCCGATGCCCGTTGCTCCAATGCGCCACGCTCAGCGTGGCCGGAAAGAAGATGCGCTGATCAAAAATATTTTTGGCCGGGGGCAAGGGCCGCAGGCTGCCGGGAAATTGTGGATACGATTCGGTCCGGGAAGATCCGGGATTCGAGGATCTGCTTTCCGGTCCTTTTTTTATCCCTGACGATGGCGGCGCCGCGTCGGGATTCACGCTCGTGGTGATCTGGCCGCGCCGGCTGGAAAGAAATGCCCGCACCACGCCCAGATTTCCGGTATGCGTGGTCATATAGCGATGATTCAGCCGCGAAAGCGTCAAAATGCCCGGCAAACGGGAGGTTTCGGGCGAAACGGGCGGCTGCGGCGAGGCGGGGGTGTTTTCGCGGGGCAGTCCCAGCCGCAAAGGCCGGTATGCGGCCACTTCGTATTCGCCCTTCCGCCGGCGCATGATGATCCCGCTGAACAGTGCCGGGCCATGGTGGCGCAGCAGCCATCCGGGCAGGGCCGGCGCATGAGGGTCGGGAGAATGTCCGCGGGCATTATAGAAATAGCTGTGCACGCCGCCGTGATGAAAGACGTAATGGTCGTAAGTGGAAATGGCCCAGCGCTCGATGTGCTCGGGGTTCTGATTGCCGCGCAGCGCCGCCACCACCATGGCGTTGGCGTCGCGCACTTGTTCGACCCGGGCGCGAAAGTCCCGCGCCAGCAGATAAATCGAATATTGTCCGTAAAAAATGTAGCCCGCGATGGCGAACATCGCGAGCGTCAGTAGAACCGGGATCGCGGCCAGAAAAAAATAAGTGACCAGCAGCCGGTTGCGCACCGCCCACATGAAGCGCTGCACGGCTCGCGTCCCCATCCGGACCAGCCATGCCCCTCCCGCCACCACCAGGGCGAAGCTGAAAAATCCCGCGCCGGAAAACGCCGGCCGCCGCCACAGCAGGGGCAGATGCCAGAGAACGAACAGCAGTCCCAGCGCGCACAATACCCAGCCCCAGCGTGTGCGGGGCAGCCAGGATCTGAATGGACGCCGGGACGAAGCCATAAACATTCAAAAACAGTATACGGGTGCGGGCGGCCCGCGCCGGGTTGGCGAAGGCTGCATGGGAACGTTTGGGGAGACAAATAACAAACTTAATTGTGGGATCCGTTATTTTCCCGCCTGCGATTGCGCCCGCGGCGCGCCGTTGTTTTGCGCCAGGGCTTTTTGCACCAGGCTGTGCTTGCGGCTGTAGAGGAAATAAATCACCAGCCCGATCGCCAGCCAGATCAGAAAAACTTCCTTGGTGATCTTATGCAGCGCCAGGATCAGGCCGCTGGCGATGAGAATGCCCATGATGGGCACAAACGGAACCCAGGGCGTGCGGAAGGGCCGATGCAGATTGGGTTCGCGCCGGCGCATGATCCAGACTCCGGCGCAGACGATAATGAATGCGGAAAGGGTGCCGATGTTGGTCAGCTCGGCCAGCCGGTCCACCGGCAGCGACGCCGCCAGAACGGCTACGCAGAGGCCGACCAGAATGGTGGAAACATAGGGCGTACGGAAACGGGGGTGGATTTTGCTGGCCCATTTCCACAGCAGCCCATCTTTTGACATGGTGAAAAAAATTCGCGATTGGCCCAGCAGCATCACCAGCATGGTGCTCGAAAGCCCGCCGATGGCGCCGAGCTTGACCAGAAAGCTGCCCCAGGCCACGCCGGTGGCGTCCACGCCCACCGCGACGGGATCGGGCACATTCAATGTGGAATAGGGGCGCAGGCCGGTTAATAAGCCGCCCACCAGAATGTAGAGGATGGTGCAGATCACGAGCGACCCGAGAATCCCGATCGGCATGTCCCGCTGCGGGTTTTTCGCTTCCTGGGCCGCGGTCGAAACCGCGTCAAAGCCAATATAGGCAAAAAAGATCAGCGAGGCGCCGCGCACCACCCCGTACCAGCCGAACTGCGGCGGAATGAACGGATGCCAGTTATGAAATGCCACACTCCAATGCGAACGGTTGAGGAATACCACCGCGATCCCGATAAACAGGATCAGCACGGAAACCTTGATGGCCACAATGGCGCTGTTGACGTTGGCCGACTCCTGAATGCCGATCACCAGCACCGTGGTCATGAGCAGAATGCCGATCATGGCAAACAGATCAAACCGGGCGGTCACATGCGGCAGGGCGGCTAACTTCTGCGCTGACGCTGTCAGCGACATGGACATGAGCGGGACCCAACGTCCCTTGGCGAGCACTAACACCGTGCCCGGCGCCGCGCTCAAGGCCGGCGGCAGGTTGATGCCCAGCCCCTGTAAAAAATTATTGATATACCCCGACCAGCCGACAGCCACGGTGGCCGCGCCAAAGGCGTACTCGAGAATCAGCGCCCAGCCGATAATCCAAGCCACAATCTCCCCTAGGGCGGTGTAGCCATAGGAATAGGCGCTGCCGGCGATGGGCATCACGGAGGCAAACTCGGCATAGCACAGCCCGGCGAATGCCGAGGCGGCCGCGGCGATCATGAAGGAAATCACAATCGCCGGCCCCGCCGCCGTCGCCGCCACCGGCCCGGTGAGCACAAAAATGCCGGTGCCGATGATGGCGCCGATGCCCAGTGTGACCAGGTTGAAGGCTCCCAGGGCCCGCTTAAGGCCGTGGGTTTCGCCCGTGGCTTCCTGTATGGTTTGGTGAATGTCTTTTTTGGCAAACAGGTTCATAAAGGTTCCGTCAACGGATCATTTCCTTCAGGAATTCTGGGCCGGCGGTTCCAGAGCCAGTACACCGGCAGGCCCAACAATACCAGAATCAGGCCCGGATAGGCATACCCCGGCATGTAGCGCAGCAGTTGCCAGTCAAAAAATCCGGCCAGCGCAATATACAAGCCCGGCAGCCAGGGGTAGCCCAGGGCGCGGTAGGGGCGCGGCCACTCCGGCCGCCGCCGGCGCAAAATAAATACGCAGGCAATGGTCAGGATATAGAAAAGCACCACCGCGAACATCACATATTCGAGCAGCTGGTTATAGGTGCCGCTCAGACACAGCAGGCAGGCCCAGAGGCCTTGTGCCCACAGACTCCATGCCGGGGTGCGATGCCGCGGATGTAATTCGCCGGCGCGGCGAAAAAACAAGCCGTCGCGGGCCATGGCGTAGGTAACTCGCGCTCCCGCCAGAATCAGGCCGTTATCACAGCCAAAGGTGGAAACCAGAATCGCCAGCGCCATCACCACGGCGCCGGCATGGCCCAGGCTGATCGAGACCATGGCCGTGGCCACGCGGTCTTCAGTCGCATGTTGTATGCCACGGCCGATGACCGTGGCCGCGGCCGCGGAGCCGTGCATGGGTAGCACGAATAAATAGGCAAAATTAGCCAATATATAAAGGCTGGTCACCAGCGCAGTGCCCAGCGTCAGTGCCCAGGGCAGGGTGCGCCGGGGATTTTTCACTTCTCCCGCCGCAAAGGCGATGTTGTACCAGGAATCCGAAGAAAACAGCGACCCCACCATGGCCAGAAAAATGATCGCCGGTGTCGAAAGCCACAATACGCCCTTGGCGGTGGGGTAGGGGTGCGGTCCGGCGGCGCCTTGCCAGAGGTGATGAAAGTTGGCGGTGATGGCGGCGTGATTGCGGGCAAAAAACAGCCCCAGCAGAATCAGCCCCAGCAGGCCCAGCACCTTGGCCGTGGTAAAAATATTCTGCACCAGCGCGCCCGATTTTACTCCGCGCACATTGATCGCCGTGAGCAGCGCGATCACGGCGATCGCGGCGCACTCTTCGGTGTTTATGCCCAGCGGCATCGGTCCCAGATGGCCCAGGTAAAACAGCCAGTGCCGCTCCGAGACCCAGGGCGCCAGCTCGCCCAGATATTTGGCGAAGGCAATGGCCACGGCGGCGATGGTGCCGGTCTGCATGACCACGAAAAAAGTCCAGCCGTAGAGAAAGCCAAAAACCGGTCCCATGGCCTCGCGCAAATATACATACTGGCCGCCGGCCTTGGGCAGCATGGCTGCCAGCTCGCTGTAGCTGAGCGCGGCCATCAGGGTCATCAGTCCGGTGATCAGCCAAACCAGCAGCAATAATCCCGGCGAGCCCACCAGCCGGCTGATTTTGGCGCTGACGATGAAGATGCCCGAACCGATCATCGAACCCACGACGATCGAGGTCGAGCTGAGCAGCCCCAGGCTCTGCACAAACCCGGGTTTCACGGGGGACGCGGCGGTTTCCATTGGGTGAAGTTGGATACGAGAACGCGCTAATGCGACAGTCTATGCTTTTCCGCCCTATAAAGCTAAGCGATATTTTCAGCCGCGGCGCAGGCGTCCATATAGGCCTGGGCCCGGGTCAGGGGGGCATCATCATCCAGCCAGCCCGCGATGACCGCGATCAGGTTGGCGCCGGCGCGCATCAACTGTGTGCAGTGTTGGGGGGTAATGCCGCCAATCGCGGCCAGCGGCCCGGAATAGAGCTGGCGAGCCTGCGCCAGCCCTTCCAGCCCGACCACCGGATCCGGATTGATTTTGGAATGGGTGGCAAAAATCGGTCCATAAGCCAGATAATCCGCGATCCCCAGCGCTGCCGCGGCGCTCAATTGTTTCGGATGATGCGTGGACCACCCCAGATGAAATCCCGGCGGACGCAGTCGCGCCGCGGCCGCCAGCGGCAGATCATCCTGGCCCAGATGCGCGCCCTGCGCGCCCGTAAGCAGCGCGATATCCATGCGGTCGTTGATAATCAGCCGCGGCGGATTTGGGGCCTGGGCCAGCCGGTTCAATACCTTGTCCGCGGCCGCCAGGAATTGCGCGGCCGGCAGGTTTTTCGCTCGTAATTGCAGCCATGCCACTCCCGCATCGGCCAGTCCGCGCGCCAGTGCGGCCGGTTCATGCCCGCGCCGGGCCGCCAGATCCAGGTCGAGTATGGGATAAAAGGCGCTCAAGCGGAATGGGGGCGGGTTCGGAGCGCTTCTTAAAAGCGCCCGCCGCCGCTGAATTAATTCTTATCCACCGCCAGCGCTCCGGCGCCGCCCGCCACCAGCAACAGCAATCCGCCCATGATCGAGATGTTTTTCAGGATCTGAATCTGGTCATGGCGGTGAACATAGTAAGTGATCGGGATTACATACAAAAACATAATACCCGCCACCCAGCGGACCTTATAGCCGGCCATCACCATCAAGCCACCGGCCAGCTCGATCACAATGGCCAGAAACAGCGCGATCGCCGGCAGCGGCACGCCCAGCTTGGCCATAAACGCCTCGGTTCCGGCAAATTGCATGATTTTGCTATAGCCGGAAAGCACAAAAATCAATGCCAGCAGAATGCGAGCCACAGGGTAGAAAACTTTATTCATGGATCACCTTGGGAACTGCCGCACCAGTATAGAGGATATGAATGCGCTTACGCCACTGGCAGGATAAAAAAATGGCCGGAGGCGGTTGCCTCCGGCCATGACCTTGTAATTTACGGGCAGCTTAATTTCAGAATGTGACTCCGATTTCCGCCGCGCCGCGGAATTCGTTGGCGCCCGTTCCGCCCTTGCCAAAGACCGCGCCGGGGGCATAATCCATGGCATGCACCAGGGAAAACTCTCCCCGCGCGAACAGGTCTTTGTCCTGCCAGGTCGGAGTCAGGGTAAAGGTCACCGCCTTGGCGCCGGGACCGTAGCCGAGAATATTCATATTGGCGCTGGTCGAGGCCAGTGAGCCGTTTGTGGTGGCGTATTCCGCCCGCATGCCCAGGATCCATTCCGGGTTGATGCGGTATCCGCCCAGCAGCACATAGCCCATGCCATGGGCGGCGGAAGTGTAGCCGCGCGCGGTTGAAGCCGGGGAATTCATGAAAATCACGTAGGGCGTCCACGACCAGTTCTTGCCGGTATAGGTGTACATGAAATCATAGAGCTGCGCGTTGGCGTCAAAAAATGTTCCGTTGGGTGGCGTGTTCTTATTGGGGATCAGGGTAACGAAGGTAAACGTGTTTTTGGCATTTATGGCATAGGCGATCGCCGCCGACGGCGCGCCAAAATGATAGCCGGCGTAAAAGCCGTCGCCATATTGCAGATTTACGGTCCACTTGCCGTAGTTCATGTTGAGCTGCGCCGCCCGGCTGATCAGATTTTCCATATCGTTCCAGACCAGCCCGCGCTGAATGTTGTAGTTCAGATAAGACCAGGTGCTTTCCTGGCCGATGAGCGTGGGCAGCTTGCCGGCTTCAATGGACCAGTGGGGATTGAAGACATATTCCGCGTAAGCTTCCGGCACCAGGCCGAAAAACTGGGTGTACTGTGTGGTTGTCAACCGGCCCGCGCCCAGGGCGGGATAGGCATAGCCTCCGGCCATGACAAAAAATTGCCATTGTCCCGTGGTTTTTTGCAAAATGGCGAAGCCGTTAGTCAGGTCGCCGCCATTTTTTTCCGCTCCGTATTGGTTGGGCGTGGCGAGGCCGGCATAGCTGACGACTCCGGAGAGTCCCCAGTTTCCCAGCGGCCCGGCGGGAATTTCAATCGGGGAAGGCATGGTTAATGAAACCTGGGCCGCCAACCGTTGGGTTGGGCCAAGCAGGCCGGCCAATGCGGCGCAAAAGAAGAAAATCCAGCCCCGGCGGCGAGCGCTCGCCGGCCGCGGAAATAAGGCAGTGAATGATTTCATGATCGTTTCGTCTCCGTTTCCGCCGCGACGCGGCGGTGATTTTTGAATCCACACCAGGCTCACGCTCTATCAGGGAGGCGAGAAGATGATTGCGGTCCGCCACGACCGGCTCCGGATCGTAATCAGACAACCATCGCAACGATCATTGCGGGGATCGTAATTCCATGTTTGGGTTATTTGATGACGGAAGTCCAATTCCAAATTTGAATTCCTAGCCTTATAAATTCTTTCTTTAGGGTTTCCTTAGGTTTTATTTACAGTTTGAATCCGGGAGATTGAAAATTTGCGTTTGCCTTCTTCCCTCCATCCATTGCAATCTGGGTGCGATCCGATGCAAATGATCCAGCTCGCCCGGCGGTTCTGGTTCTAGGCTGAAGGATCGGCGGCTGGTTCTCACGGGCCGCGGCCGGAAAAATTTCTCGCATTTGCACCCTGTCCGTGCAATGGCTCCATTCGGGACCTTGATCGTCCTGACACCGCGGGACCTTTGTCCTTCGGTATCTTGATCCCCGTAGTATGGAGGCTTGCATGGCGGAGACCACATCCAATACCACCAGTTTTCAACCTACCCTGGGCCTCACCGGCCTGACCGTGAACGCCATGGCGCTGATCGCGCCCGGCGCCTTTCTCTGGCTGACGTATTTCATTCAGGCCTCGACCGGAGCCACCGCTCCGGCCATGTGGCTGGGCATCTTCGTGGCCTTGCTGCTCTGCCTGGCCACCGCGATATCCTATGCCGAGTTATCCAAGCTGTATCCCGGAACCGGCAGCAGTTATTACTTTGCCGAGCAGGCGTTTTTAAGTCATGAAAAGGGCTGGAAGTATGCCCGTATTTCCAAGTTCATCGTCGGCTGGGCTTCGCATCTCTACTATTGGGTCTATCCCGGTGTCATGGTCGCCACGCTGGGCATTTTCTGCGGCTATATCGCCGGCACCCTCTGGCCCAATTTCATGAGCGCCTCCAACCCCGGGCCGGCCTTCATGGGCATGATCGCCATTGTGGCCTCTTTTGGCATCGCCTATGTGGCCTATCGCGGCGTGAACGGGTCGACCGCCGTCAGCTTCGCCATCAATGTCATTCAGATCACGGCCCTGCTGATCTTTTCCGTCATGGCGCTGAATTACCGGCTCAGTCATGCCCCTGGCAGCGTCGGCTACCAATGGGATGCCACCAGCGGCAATGCCTATGATTATCAGTTTCAAACTAAGACCCAGATGATCAGCGGCGTCGCGACTCCGGTCATTCAGCGTGACGCCAATGGCGTTCCGCTGCCCGAGATGGGCTCCAACGGCAAGCCGGTGCCTTATACCGTCACGTATCCCAAAACCGATGGGTCCGGCAATTTCCTCTCGCACGGCTCCGCGGCTTCGGTGGTGGGCATGCACAAATTCAACTGGCTGATGATCCAGGCCACCGTCGCGATTTTGCTCCTGGTGGGCTTCGAGTCCGTCACCTCGATGGGCGCCGAGGCCAAAAATCCCAGGCGTGATGTGGCCAAGGCGGTCATCATTTCGCTGCTGATTCAGGGCGCGTTCTGTTATCTGATCGAGTATTTCTGCGCGAATTACTTTCTCAGCAGCGGCTATACCATGCAGAATGCGGTGGGCTCGGCCGCGCCCATCGGCGACATGATGGTGATGGTGGGTGACGCGCTGTTCAACGGCCATGGCCGCGCCTTCATGCTGGTCGAGGCGGCCACGGTTTTCCTCGCCATCATCGGCACCACGCTGGCCTGCATCAACACCGGCGCCCGTGTGACCTATGCCATGGGCAAGGATGAGGAGGTTCCCGAGCACTTCGGCGTATTGCATGGCGAAAAGCTCACCCCGCACAAGGCCATCTGGACCCTGGCCACGGTTTCGGCCATCGTCGGCTGCGCCGCGGTGTCGCTGGTCTTCGCCGATGCCAGCGCGCCCACGCAGGCCACCATCGCCGCTTTGCCCCAGGGCTTCTGGTCGAGCTGGGGTTATCTCAGCTCCACCACGCTCTCGCATTTGCCCAATTCGCTGCTGGCGATTACCCTGACTTCGAACTTCGGCACTTTCCTGCTCTATGGCATGAGCAATCTGGTCTGCATCCTGGCCTACAGAGGCCGTGCCGATTTCAAGCTGGTCAAGCACCTGCTGGTGCCTTTGTTCGGCCTGATCGCCAATGCCGGCTTGCTGATCTTTTATCTCATCGAGCCGTTTCTGGGTTTGGGCACCAAGCTGGAGCCGTTGACGGCTCTGGGCATTGCCGCCATCTGGGGCATTTATGGCGCCTGGTACTTTAAATCCGCCAGCCGGAAAAAAGGCAAAGCGGTATTGATCAGCCCCGGCGCCAAGGCCTCGGCGGTCTGATCCTGAGCCTTGATTCCATCAGGGAGGGGCATGCCCGGCCGCCCCTCCCTGATTTTTTATCGAAGCCACGATGCTCCACTTGCAATTT
>JAJZKJ010000367.1 GCA_021804195.1 Acidobacteriota bacterium | reverse complement strand
CGCCCAGGCCTGTGAAAACTATACGGATGTGGACGGCATTTTCACCGCCGACCCCCGCCTGGTTCCCAACGCCCGCAAAATCGACCGCATCAGCTACGACGAAATGCTGGAACTTTCCAGCGTAGGTGCCGGTGTGCTGCAAACCCGCGCCGTGGAGTTCGCCAAGAAATATAATGTTCCCATCCACGTGCGTAACAGTGCGCACCACCGGGCGGGAACCTGGATTGTCGCGGAGACCAAAGCCATGGAAGATATCGCCGTTTCCGGGTGCGCCCTGAAAAAGGATATCACCCGGGTGACACTCAAAGGCATTCCCGATCACTTTGGTGTGGCCGCACGCGTTTTTACCGCCGTGGCCGCGGAAAAGGTGGTGGTGGATGACATTATCCAGACGATTGCGGATGATCACACCGCCACCATCAGCTTTACGGTTGAACACGCCGATGTGGCGGACCTGCAGCCCGTGGTCAACCGACTGACGGCGCAACTGGGCGCGGTGGCCACGTATGAGACGGACTTGGCCCGGGTTTCCGCCGTCGGCGTGGGCATGAAGCAGCAGACCGGCGTGGCGGGAACCATGTTCAGCGCGCTGGCGCGGAAGAAAATCAACATTCAGAATATTTCCACCAGTGAAATTCATATCAGCTGCATCGTGGCTAAGAAAGATGGGCCGACGGCGTTGCGCGCCGTCCATGATGCTTTTGGACTCGGGAAGAAACGCCCCAGGTTGGGTTCCAGGTTTTAGCTTATGGATTTCAGGTTTCCATCCCCTATCCCCTATAACCTATAACCTATATGACTCTGCTGCCGGTTCAATCCACCGCTTCCCGCCAACCCCCGGCCATCTCGCCGTTGCGGCTCGCGGTGCGCCGGTTTCAGACCAATCGACTGGCGATGTTGGGACTGATCGGCCTGCTGCTTGTCGCCGCCCTCTGCTACGGTTCACTGCCCTGGACCATGTACCTATACAACCAGCAACATCTCTCCGCCGCGCTGACGCCGCCCAACTGGCAACATTGGATGGGCACGGATCGCCTGGGGCGCGATTTGACCGTGCGGTTTTTGCTCGGCGGCGCGATTTCCCTGGCCATTGGCCTGGCCGCGGCCGCCATTGCGGTGCTCCTCGGCGTAGGGGTGGGGCTGATCGCCGGTTATGCCGGCGGCCGGATCGACGCCGTCCTGATGAGAATCGTGGACGTGCTCTATGGCCTACCCTACCTGTTGCTGGTTATTTTGTTACGTGTGGCCATGCTGCAGCGCGTCACCGGCTGGCTGGCCGCCGTGCAGGTACCGCAACCACAAACGCTTTCCGGCGTATTGGTGTTACTGGTGGGAATCGGGTCCGTAAGCTGGCTGACGATGGCCCGCGTGGTCCGCGCCCAGGTGATGAGCCTGCGCGGGCAGCCGTTCGTGGAAGCCGCCCGGGCGATGGGTATACCGCCCGGGCGAATTATGACCCGGCACCTGCTGCCCAATCTGATTGGCACGGTGGTGGTTTACGGTACGCTGGCGGTACCCAGCGCGATTCTGGCGGAATCGTTCTTGAGCTTTTTGGGGCTGGGGGTGCGGCCGCCATTGCCCACTTGGGGTAATCTGGCGGCCGCCGGGGTGGAGGCGATTAATCCTATTCATACCCAATGGTGGTTAATTCTCTGGCCGTGCGCGGGGCTTACACTGGGTTTATTATTCCTGAATTTCATCGGCGACGGCCTGCACGATGCCCTCGATCCCCGCGTCCCTTGATCCCGTTTACCAGCCCTTCGGGTGATACGTACCATGTATTATGTGGAGGTGGCAAGGAAATTGAGTCGACGCCCCAACCAGAAGCCATTACCTATACCAACCTGCGGCAAAACCTGAAACACAAACTGGCCATCGGCTATCGCGGACAGCACTACCGCATCGTGCGCTCCAACTAAACCGACGTGGTGCTCGCCGGCCTCGCAGACTGGCAGCGCCTGCTCGAAACCATGGAGATTCTCGCCAGCCCACTGCTTCTTCAAAATCATCGGTGCCTCGGAACGCGATCTTACCCACGGACGCGCCCTTGGCTTGAATTTGGCATTCGCTTATTGGCTACACTCTATTACTACTGCTTGGTTAAGCGATAAATTTCTGGTTGATGAAAGAGCCCCGGCCCACTACCGAACCCGAAGCACCGGGCGTTAGGTCGCCCGCGGCGACCCGGTGAATGGCTTTCGGCCGGGGTACTCGAAAGCTAAGTGGTGAGCCGGCACTAGCTCCGCCGGCGTGCCGGCTTATCCCGCCTTCCATTGCTCAATAGTGGCAATCATGCGCCGGGACGGATCGCCGGGCGCCAGTTGTTCGCGTAATAACCCGGCCGCCTGTTCCGCCGTCGGTAGGGCGTCCCAGCCTCCACTGCGGCCGCTGGCTTTCAGAGCGCCGCAGGCGGCTGCGAATAACACCGTGTCCGCCACTGACAGCCCGCGTGCGATGGCGAGGGCGTAGGCGCCGTGGTACGTATCGCCGCAACCGGTGGTGTCCACCGTGGACACCCTAAAGGCGGGTTGATGTTGCGGCGAACGCGCCGGTGAATCCGTCCACCAACAACCAGCGACGCCCGCGGTCACCACGGTGGCCGCCCGCCGTTGCCGCGCCAGTTGGGCGCAGGCGGCGCCCAGTTCCGCTTCACCGGTGCGCCACTGCGCAAATTCTTCTGGAACCACCAGGTGGTCGACGTGGTCGCAAAGCGCTACAGCCTCCGCGGAGCGCCCCTCCAGGTCCAACACCACGGTCGTGCCGGCCCGCCGCGCCTTTTGCGCCAACGCCACCGGCGCTGGATCGGCAATAAAATCCAGAAGCAGCACCCGCGTCCTGACCAGCAGTTCCTCCGGTACATCGTCCGCGGTGAGACGCCGAAAATTCCGGTTATCGTAGAAGATGGTTCGTTCGCCCGTGCTGCGATCATTGATGCAGTAACTGTGATACGGAGTGCTGGCGGAATCCGGTACCAGATGGCTTATATCCACACCCCGCGCCGCCAGGCTGCGGCGAAGGAATTGGGAAAGCTCATCCTCACCCAAACGGGCCAGGAACGCCGCCCGCCCGCCCAGGGTCGCCACAGCGGCCATCGCCGTGCAGGCCGGTCCACCGCCATGCCGTGCCGCCGCCAACACCGGCACTTTAACGTTGGGCCGCGGATATTTCTCCACCGTCAGTAGGTCATCGACGGCGGCGATTTCCGCGCCCAGCACATCATAATTCGTCTTGCCCATGGCGAGGTATACTCCCCAGAAGTCTTTTCGCCGCCGGCGCTCCCGGTGCCGGGCGAATCACCGGCGGCGATGTCGGCGTTCGACCGGGAACCGGCGCCGGCTCGCCTTGTCGAGTCGCCTCCTTCGGCGA
>JAJZKJ010000366.1 GCA_021804195.1 Acidobacteriota bacterium | reverse complement strand
CCCCGGGCGAGCATGGAGTTTTTTTGTGTCGTGGTCGCGGTGGCCTACCTGGTGGGGTCGATTCCCTTCGGACTGTTGCTGGGTCTGGCCCGCGGCGTGGACATTCGCCGCCACGGCAGCGGAAACATCGGCGCCACCAACGCCGGGAGAGTGCTGGGAATGCGCTTTTTCTGGATCGCGTTTTCCCTCGATTTTCTCAAGGGCTTTTTACCCGTGTTTCTGTCCGATCTTCTGATCCAGCGCGGGGCCGGTCCCATCTGGATACCTCTGGCCGCGTTGCTGGCGGCCGTTGCCGGCCACCTTTTCCCGATTTACCTGAAATTCCGCGGCGGCAAGGGCGTGGCGACCGGCTTCGGCGCCGTGCTGGGAATATGGCCCGTCTACACCATCGCCGCGCTGGGGGCGGTGGTGATTTTCCTGCTGGTATTTGCGCTCCGGCGAATCATATCGCTTTCCTCGCTGGCCGCCGTGGCGGGTTTCGCCGTGCTGGTGCCGCTGGCCGGCCGCTTTTTGCCGCCGCTCGCCGGTGCGCCTTATCCGACGCCCTGGTCCCGGCTGATGCCACTGGTGATGATTAGTTGGGTTTTCTCAGTTATGGTGATATGGAAGCATCGGAGTAACATTCGCCGCCTGCTGGCGGGTACGGAACCGCGCCTCAACCAGCGGCCGCAGGCGCCGGCGAACTCCCGGTGATTTAGGGGCATAGGATATTTACTCAGGCGAAATAGAGGATTTTCCTTTGCCTATTTTAAGGGGTTTTTCCATGTTGCCGGCTGCCGCATGGGGCGATGATAAGCATTGGTGAGTGCGGCTTGGAGTCTTCCATCAATCCGACACCAGCGCCGCAGCGCCTGAAAACTTTAGGACATCTTGCCCTCGCATGGCCGACTGTGAGCCAAAGCATCTCCAGCCGGCCATGCCCTTTTTTTATCCGCCTCGGATCATCGCCGGCGGGCTTTTCGTGATATGATTAACAAGATATTCCCGGCGCCTACACCGCCCGGGCATGACGAAATAAGGAGAAATGATGATAGCGACGCAATTGAAGATATGCCTGAGCGCTGCGGTTCTCGCCGGCGCCTTGACCGCTTCGCTGGTCGCCGGCTATCACGTCGCCGCCCCGGGCGTGGTGCGTCTGGACGGCTGGAAAGCGCCGCGGTCGGCGGCCAAGATCAAAAACCCCATTCCCCCCACGCCCGTCTCCATCCGTGCCGGTCATGTCATCTTTACCCAAAACTGCCAAGCCTGCCATGGCCGAAACGGCAAGGGCGACGGCCCGACCGGCGCGTTTCTTTCGCCGCATCCGGCCAACCTTACCACGGCGAAGTTCTGGAAACAGGGCCAGGGCGCTATCTTCTGGAAAATCACGCATGGCCATAGCCCCATGCCCAGCTTTCGGGACTCTTTGAGCGCCAAACAGCGATGGGATGTTATCAATTACATCAGCAAGCAATTCAAGCCGGCGGGCTGAACCGCCGCCGCAGCAGCAACGGCGCTCCGCCGAGGGCCAGCAGGGCCAGAGCGGCAGGTTCCGGAACATCACCCGGTGAGATAAGAGCCGCGTTCTGCGCGCCTGATCCGAGGGATAATTGATATATCGACGTGGCCCAGCTCGCGGCGCCGTCGGCGTATTCCTGAAAGGTCCAGAAATCGCTGGAATTGCCCGGATCCACAACCGTGGTGCTGTAATCACCCCAGCGATTGAGCTTATCGGTGGGGTCCACAATGCTATAAGCAAAGGTGGAGGCCTTGAGTAGAACCGGGGTTCCGACGGCCAGACTGGTTCCATTAAAAACACCGGCAAGCGCGTAAATGCTTACATATTGAGTAGAACTGCTCTCGTTAAAGGAGAGTACGAGCTGGCCGCTGGAATTAATCGCCAGCGAACCATAATAAAGCCAGCTTTTGGGATTATTCGGATCGGTGACGATTTTTTCGACGGTGGGCGCGGTGGCCCCGGGCTTGATGGCGAATACGCGCAGGGCCGTCGGCGCGGTGGCACCGCTGAAATTGGGATTTTGAATGGTCTGCACACCCCATATTAGGCCGTTGCTGTACACCAGGCTGGAACTCAGCCGCAGATCACCGGTATCGATGGGAGTTGAGTTCGTCCCCGGCTGCGGCGCCGGGTTAATGGTTCCCACGGTATTGGCGAATTTGGTGTAGGCGCCGCTGCTGAACGTGAAAGAGCCGTTGGCGTACTGAACCGTGCCTTGCTGGACGCCGCTCAAGCCCGAAGCCGAAGCCCCAACCAGATAGCCGGCATTGCTGCCACTTCCGCTTAAATCATTGGCCGGCTGTACGGCAAAGCCATAGTTCGCCGGAGATTGATCCGTTTGGATGGAGTAACCGGTGATCGACGGCGAGAGAGCCGTGAGCGACGATTTGGGAACGGCGACAAGATCGATGGAATTGAATGTAGGGGTCGATCCAATGGTAAACATATTCCCCGTGAGGTAGACAGCTTTTGCGTTGAAGCCGAGAGTATCGAAATCGGCCCAATATTGCGAGGAGCTGCCGGCTGCCGGTCCGTTCGGCGCCGTGGAAGAACCCCCGGAAGAAATTGACGGCGCGACAGGGAATGAAGTGCTGACGGTCCCACCCCAGCCGCCGGTGCCATTGACAACAGTGCCGCCCCAGCCGCCCGTACCGTTAACAACGGTCCCGCCCCAGCCGCCCGTACCGTTGACAACAGTACCTTGCCAGCCACCGCCGCCGCCGCCGCCGCCGCCACCACCACCACCACCTCCTCCTCCTCCTCCTCCTCCTCCACTACTGCCACTACCATTGGAAGCAATGGCAAATCCGGTCCAGCCGTCAAGGGGATTCGAATCTTTGGATACGGCCAACAGGAAGTTGTTGGGCTGAGTGATGTAGCTGCCACTCGAGTCGAGTTTGATGTCGATAGTACTGGCGAACCAGTGATTGGTAAAAGGATCGAACACAATGCGCGGATCGACAACACCGCCGGAAGGCGTAACACCGGCGCTGGTCCAGAAATTTTTTAATGTGCTGGTGGTCAGGCGTGTACCGGCATTGGCGCCGGTGGTGCTGTAAACGCCGTAATAGCCGTTGAGCAATTCCACGGCATAACCGGAGCCGACGGCGCCGTTGGTGTCGGGAGGAATGTAGCCACTGTCGGTATAAGTTCCTCCGGGGATAGTCATGGGATTGGTTAAGGTGGGAACAGTTGAGCCATATAGAGCTGAAACACCCAAACCAACCGCATTGAATCCGACCAGCGACGCCACGGTCAGGGAACCTGTCCATCCACGCATGAGCGATCTCCACGAAAAAGGTCCGAAAAATACAACCAGTAACCGTTCACGGCCTCTCGGCCAATCAGACTCACCACGAGCCTG
This sequence comes from Acidobacteriota bacterium, assembly GCA_021804195.1. The sequence continues at coordinate 29 of JAJZKJ010000366.1, read as the reverse complement.
ACCATGTGTAAAGTGTACCCCCCCCTCAG
>JAJZKJ010000365.1 GCA_021804195.1 Acidobacteriota bacterium | reverse complement strand
ACTGCGGCCGTCCACCGGAATAGAACCCCATGCGCACGGTTTGCGCCTGGGCACGGGCGGGCGGGCGGCCCTGGGCATGCCAACGGAGATGGGCCTGACGAGCCCGCAATTGCCGAAGATGTAATCGGACCGCGGAGGCTGAAGCGGCCGCGGCATTTGCGGGAGAAAGCGCAAAATTCAAGACCAGCCGGGGCGCCTGTAAACGCCAATGAACCCCATGCCCGGGCGAGGACAACAGCGGCAGGGTCATACTCCGCAGATTCCAGGCCGAAGGCTGGCGCGGGACAGAAACGGCGGTGGATCTGGGTTTCAGCGCCGGACCGGCCTGGGTTTCGGATAATTGAACCGCGCCCAGCGCGCGGGCTTGCCGGAGTTGATTCCCGGCGGCAAACTGGAGCCATAACCGGCGAGCAACCAGAGATCCGCGCTGACCCGCTGCCCGATGCCGCAATCGAACCGCGCCCCGCAACAACGCATGGGTAATCACCAGCGACTGGCGGGGCAGCGCGGCGGAGTGGCGTAAACGTGCCAGCATAGCAGGAGCAGAAGCGGCAGAGCCAATGCGAGACTGCCGCATAGGGGCCGGCGCGGGCGGCGCATCCAACCAGACAGTACCCTGCCGGGCTTGCCAGGAATACGAATTTCCAACTTGTTGCAGCGCGCCACGCAGGCCTGCCGGAGCCAGAATCCGGCGTACGGTATAGTCGGAGCGCAGATATAAAGTCAGTTGAGGCGCCCGCAGCCAGAGCGTTTTTTGCCGGATCAGCACCGGCTGCCCCGGCCCGCCCCGCAACTGGATGGTGGCGCGCGCGCGATCGAGAATAGCCCTGGCGGCGCGCACATGCCAGGCCGGATGACCGGGCGATTGCCAGCGCAGCCGCACCTGGCCGCCCAGGCGCAACTCGACCGGATGCGAGGTCCAATCCGCGTTTCCGGCCTGGCCCTGAGCCCGCAAATAACGAAAGGTCAGGCCGCCGCGCATCTGCCCGATGCCCAGCTTGGTATTGAACGTGAGATTATGCGCCTCGATATGAATGGGGTTGCCATGTTCGGCGGCCGGGGGCTGGCCGAAGGGCCGGGGCGGGCCGAGTTGGCCGCCGACATCCATGCGCACCAGGCCCTGCGTGCTCACCTGGCCGGTCGCCGGCTGATATTGCAGGCGCTGGCAATAGATTTGATCGGCGCGCCCGCCGCTGGACTGGAAGATCTGCAGCGTGACCTGGCGCAGAATGGCGGCATGGCCGCCGGCCCGCATCTGGACCGCGGTCCCGGCGCGCAGGCGGAATAGAGTGCGCTTACCCAGGGAACGCGACAGTTCAAAGCCATGCGCGCTTTCGCGGATGCTGAGCCGTAACCGGGGCACGGGCGGGTTGTGGGCGGCATGGGCGCGCTGATACCAATAGATGCCCAGAACGAGGCCGGCCGCGGCCAGCAGCCCCAGGCTGAGGGCTTGCCGCGCCCGGAGGCGCCATCCCGGGTTCCACTTGATTCGCCGTATCACCTGAGTTTATTTTAATGTTGCCCAGCAGAGGGTTGCGGCTAAACCGCTCAGACGGGCATTTAAAGGCAAATATTTTTCAATTCCCTGAAGAAGCCGTGACAGACCGGGGCGGCGCAAACCAGAATATCAATGAAGGATTATGTCCCGTTCCGCCCAATCCACGCCGCCCGCCGTTACGCGCCCACCGCGGCCCAAGCCCTTGCGCCGGCGCTGGCGGGAGTGGCGGGCTGTGGCCAAAGCGCTGACCTCAACCGATCATCCGATCCAGGTTCATATGGTGCCGATGCGGCGCTGCAATCTTGCCTGCGGCTATTGCAACGAATATGACGAAGTATCGCAGCCGGTACCGCTGGCGGAAATCCAAAAGCGGGTGGACCATCTCGCCGAGCTGGGCACTTCGCTGATCACGATCAGCGGGGGTGAGCCGCTGTTGCATCCCGACCTTGACGGCATCATCGCCCATATCCGCAAGCGCGGGCTGCTGGCGGGACTGATCACGAACGGATATTTGCTGGTGCCCGAGCGCATCGAGCGGCTGAACCGGGCCGGGCTCGATTACCTGCAGATCTCGATTGACAACGTGCAGCCGGACGCGGTTTCGAACAAAAGTTTAAAGGTACTGGACAAGAAATTGATCATGCTGGCCGATCTGGCCCGGTTTGATGTCAATATCAACTCGGTGCTGGGCGCCGGCATTGCCCATCCGGAGGACGCGCTGACCATCGCCCAGCGGGCGGTCAGCCTGGGGCTGGTCTCGACCGTCGGCATCATTCACGACGGCCATGGCCAACTGCGGCCGCTGAGTCCGGCCGAGCAGGCGGTTTACCAGCAGGTAAAATCGCTGGGCAAGCGCGGATTCGCGCGCTATAACCGCTTTCAGGACAATATTTCGCGGGGCCGGTCCAACCAGTGGAAATGCCGTTCCGGCAGCCGCTATTTATATGTTTGTGAAAACGGCCTGGTGCACTACTGTTCGCAGCAACGCGGCTACCCGGGCGTGCCGCTGCTCAGTTACACGCGCGCGGATCTGCGGCGCGAATATTACGCTGAAAAAAGCTGCGCCCCGTTTTGCACCGTCGCCTGTGCCCATTACACCTCTCTGCTCGATCAATGGCGCGGGCGGCAGCGCCCGGTGACGGCGCCGGCGAAGATACCGGCGGCCGGAGCGCCGCAAGCGGAACCGGAATTGGTGCAAATCGAAGCAGACCGTTAAGGCAACTCCCGGGCATCAGACGCATATTCCGAACGCATCTGATCAGGCATGCCAGAAAAACGCACGCTCGAACGGGCCCGCCGCGACCGCCGCGCCGGCAAGGCGGCCACCACCCAGGCCGGTGAGTTTGTCAGAGAAGAAATGGAGCACGCAAAAAGCGGCAAGCACGGCGTGGCTTCGCGAAAACAGGCGATTGCCATAGGGCTCTCGAAGGCGCGCAAAGCAGGGGTAAATATTCCGGACAAATCAAGGAAAGCCAAAGCTACAAAAACGCGCCGCCCGCAAGCCGGTTCGCGCGGGCAAAAAGCTGCTTGAAATGCGGCGCTGCCGCATTGAAATTCAAAAAATAAAATTCTGCCTAAAAATGTTTACAACCTGTTTTACTTAACGTAAAAAGGCTTCCGGCAGGCCGCCATCCACGGGCAAAATATGGCCGCTGGTGCAGCCCGAAGCCGGGCCAGCGAGGAACAGCATGGCTTCAGCGCAGAGCCGGGGGGTGATGGGGCGATGGGTAAGAGTGCGGCGGGCGTAAAAGCCGGCCAGGATGTTGCGCAATTCGTCATCGCTCATGGCCTCGGAAAATTCCATCTGGTATTTGCGCAATGATGCAATGACACGATCGCGGGGAAACATGGCCGAGCCGGCGATGACGGTCGCCGGGCTGATGGCGTTGACCCGCGCC
>JAJZKJ010000364.1 GCA_021804195.1 Acidobacteriota bacterium | reverse complement strand
CGATTTCCGCCGCCGGACGCCCCGATACTTTCAGTTGGACATTTTTGACGACTTGCACCTTCTGAAAATCTTTTTTCACCAGGGCGATGGTTTGCCGGGCCAGTTTTCTAAGGCCGATCGGGTGAGCCATCAGGCTCAGGTGAACGGTCATGCCCCAGTGCCGCAGGGGGTACGTATAGGTGGCCAAGGTCATGCCGTGGCGGCCTGTTCCGGTGAAGTGATCGGGCAGCCGAAGTTGAAAACCATCCGCATCATCGCGCCAGATGGGTCCCATTTGTTCCGGCACAAAATGGGCGCGCTCCTGGTAATAGGGCACGGCAGCCCGGATTTTAGCGGGCTGGGCAAGGCCCAAGAGTGCGCCGGCGGTTAAACACGCGGCGATCACCATGGTGCGGGCGGGTTGCATGATCTGGGAAATAGCTGGCATGAGCACACCTGTTGCATGGGGTTAAAAAACTATTGGGGTGGCCTGTTTTACCGGGCAATTTTTTCCAGCCGCGCCAATAAGTAGGAAAAAAACAGATTGTCCGGTGCGGTGAGCGGGCCTGTTCCGGTGTAGCATAAAGCCTGAAGTTTATGGCCGCGTCGGATGGCTCCAAGCAACAAAAAACCGGGTTGATTGGGCGTGACGCCGGAATACCAATAAAGGGTGGGCCGGTGGGGCATTTTTTCGATATTGTGATTGGTCCACTGGAGGGGTGGTAGTTGGCGGGCTACTTCCTGGTAGAGGTTGCGGCAGGCCATTTTGATCTCGGTGGCGGTAGGCGCACCAGGCAGGGCCACCTCAAACCGATAGATCGTGCGGCGATTGGCGGGCGGGCCTTGCTGCCAGGCGAGCAGCGGCCGCGCCGGGCGTAAATGCAGCGACGCCGGAGATACCGGTACAAATCCTGCCGACGCGATGGTCTTATTCATGGCGGCCACAGCTTGTCTGGCGTCATCAGCCTGGCGGGTTTTGGTAAGAACGTAGGCGGAGCCAAGGCTAAGTGCCAGCAGCAGGGCCATGAAGATCGGGAGGCCTATTTTTCGAAATGAGGTTAATTTCTGTGCGTCCATCATGGGGTCGATTTTACCGTAAACGCTCCGGCAATGGTAGCGGGCGGGAGCCTGCGGCCATCGACTTGGCCCGGCGGGCTGGGACCAAGCGCTAGGGCGAGAGAAGGGGTGGAAGGGCTGGCAAAGGTGGTTCAAAAATGAGTGGAGGAGGCTTGTTCGTCGGCATGATAACTGGAACGGACCAGCGGGCCGGATTCCACCACGGTGAAGCCCAGCTCCAGTCCCAGGGCTTTCCAATGGGCAAATTCTTCGGGCGTGACCCAGCGGTCAATGGGTAAATGGTCTCGTGTGGGTTGGAGGTATTGGCCCAGCGTAAGGATATCCACCTGTGCGGCCCGGATATCTTTCAAGGCTTGCAGCAACTCGTTGGGTTGTTCGCCAATGCCCAGCATTAAGCCGGTTTTGGTGGTAAAGCCCTGGTCCTTGGCCCGCCGGAGCAGTTCCAGGGAACGGGCATATTTGGCCTGCGGTCGCACCCGCTGATATTGGCTGGCCACGGTTTCCATGTTGTGGTTGAGGATATCGGGCTTGGCCGCCAGTACGCGGTCTAAATCCACCCAGTGGCCGCAAAAATCGGGAATCAACACTTCAATGCGGGTGGTCGGCGAGGCCTGGCGGACGGCGCTAATGGTCTGGGCCCATATCGTCGAACCGCCATCGGCCAATTCGTCGCGGTTGACGGAGGTGATTACCATGTGCTTGAGATTCAGCTTGGCGGCGGCCTGAGCGACCCGTCGCGGCTCGTCAAGGTCGAGTACGGGTGGGCGACCGGTGGCAATATGGCAAAACCCGCAGCTTCGCGTGCAGACATCACCGAGAATCATAACGGTGGCGGTTCCCCGGCCCCAACATTCGCCCAAGTTGGGGCAGCGGGCCGATTCGCAGACGGTGTGGAGACGATTTTCATCCACGATGGCCCGCAGACGCGTGTAGCCATGGCCGCCGGGAAGTTTCACTTTTAGCCATGGTGGCTTGCGGCCGGGCTGCGTATGATCGGGCGGCGCAGCAGAGACGACGGGCAGAGAAACGGCGGGTTGAAAATTCAGACTCATGAGCTATAACCCCATCGGCGCTGCGGTTGCGGCAGCGAACGGGTGCCGCAGCCGTTTGGCCAACGCCAAGGCAGTATACCCGCGGGGAGGCGTGTTTTCTAATGTTGGGGCGTCGGCGGTGGCCACGCGTCGGGGGTAAAGATGAAACACGAAAACGCGAAGGCGCGAAGAACGGATGGGGCGATCCACGCCCTAAACGGCTTGCACGGCGGCGATTGGCCAGGGCGCTGGAAGCTTCGGCGGCAATTCAAGTTTTCCGGGATTTATGCTATTATTCCATCCGGCTCCGGGTCGGAGCTTTTTTCAAGGATATGCCGATGTCTGCATCGATTTCTCCCCGCGTGTACGAAAATCCCCTGGTAACACGTAATGCTTCCGCGCAGATGCTGGAAGTATTTTCGCCGCAGCGCAAATTTTCGACCTGGCGACGGGTCTGGCTGGCTCTGGCGGAAGCGGAGAAGGAGTTGGGGTTGCCGATCACGGATGAGCAGATTCAGCAGATGCGTGCGCATCTGGACGACATTGACTATCAGGAAGCGGCGCGGCAGGAGCAGCGTCTTCGCCATGACGTGATGGCCCACTTGCAGACTTTTGCCAAAGCGGCTCCTTTGGCCAAGCCGATTCTTCATCTGGGCGCGACTTCCATGGACGTGGTGGACAACACGGATGTGCTGCTGCTGCGCGACGGGCTGGAAATTATCCGTTTGAAACTGGCCAATCTTATTGACAGCCTGGCGCGCTTCGCCCAGCAATGGAAAGACTTGCCGGTGCTTTCCTACACCCACTTGCAGCCGGCCCAACCGAGCACCCTGGGCAAGCGCGCGGTTTTATGGTGCTATGATTTTGTACTGGCGCTGGCGGATATTGAATTGCGGATGGAAACGTTGATGCTGCGCGGCATTAAGGGCACCACGGGCACCCAGGCTTCCTTTCTGGAACTATTTGATGGCGATCATGGCAAGGTCCAACGGCTGGAACAACTGGTGGCTGAGCGGCTGGGGTTTCAGCGGGTGCATCCGGTAACGGGCCAAACGTACCCACGGGTGATTGATGCCCAAATTCTGGCGAGTTTGGCGGTCATCGCGGCCGCGGGGCAGAAGATGTCGCAAGACATCCGAATTCTGGCGGCGTTTAAGGAAGTGGATGAACCGCTCGAAGATGAGCAGGTGGGGTCCTCGGCGATGGCCTACAAACGCAATCCGGTTTTAAGTGAGCGGGTGACGGGCCTGGCTGTCAATAAGATTGGCCAGTTTCAAACGGATAATTTCCAGCCCGTCGCGCAGCAGCAGCACATCCGTGTTGTCCACCA
>JAJZKJ010000363.1 GCA_021804195.1 Acidobacteriota bacterium | reverse complement strand
GTCAATTGTCTGAAGCGCCTGCGGGATTTTAGCCGCCGGCAAAAAAAAAGAAAAAAGCCCGGCAGGCTGGGAGGCGAGCCGGGCACAATCAGGAGTACGTCGTGTATTCTACATTTTTTCCGCCGCCGCGCCAAACGTCACATCCACGACCCATCGCCGCGCCCGAGCGGCAGAGGATCGTGCGGACCCACAGTCCACCCCGGACAGACATCGCCGACCCGGTACGAGTCCACCTCGCCGCCGCCGCGCGGCGCGAGCGGCTGCTGATCGGCGGACTCTCATGGCGCCTCATGCGGTCTGTATCGCCGGCCACGCTGGCGCAGGTGGACGACACCGTGCTCGGCGGGCGGGCGATCCACGATGACATCGCACGGCGCGCATATCGCGCCCTGCGCGGGCGCCCGCGCACGTGGGACGAGTACGTCGCCGCGATGCGCGGCGTCGCCAGTGCGGGCGACCTGGCCTCGTGGGCGTGGGACGCCGTATCCGCCGCCGGCGTCGAGGATGATGCCCGGCGAGTCCGCAGGGCGCACGACCGGCTGACGCGGGCGAGGCGGCACTACCGACTGGCGCTCGCCATACTGGAGACATCACGATGAGTATATACCTGGACGAGATGACGATCAGCCCCGAATTTCTGGGCGGCGGCAAGGCCAGAATCACACTGGCCAATGGCGACGGATTGCCGCACATTGACGAAGTTAATCTGTTCCGCGCCGCGGCCCGAAAAAAATTTATCGCCGATGCCCTTGCGCGCTTTCCGGCGCTGGAAACAGCTTGGCTTGTCGGGGAGATTGAAAGGATTGCACAGCAAGCCGCCGCGAAACCCGAAGAAAAGCCAACTGGGCGCGGCGATGTCATTCCGCCGCCGGATCGGCGGCAACTATACGAGGCGATGGGCGCCGACGTTCAGGCGGACGCGATGACCGTTTTGAAATCAGCGGAACTGTTGAAAACAATCCTTTCCGACATTGAATTAAGTGGAGTTACCGGCGAGCGGAAGTTGGCGGCCATGTTGTATTTGGTCGGCACGAGCCGCCTGCTTTGCAAGCCTGTATCGGCCATTATTCAGGGGCCTTCCACATCGGGAAAAAGTTACATTTTAGATTGCGTGTCCAAGCTCTTCCCGCCGGAAGCGGTTTTCGTTGCTACGTCAATCACGCCGAATGCTCTCTACTATTTGCCGGACGGATCGCTTTCTCATAAGTGGATAGTGGCCGGAGAGCGTTCGCGTGTGGAGGACGATGAGCGGGCGGAGGCGACGAGGGCGTTGCGCGAAATGCTTTCCGCTGGCGAAATCACAAAACTGTTGCCCGAAAAAAATAAGGATGGCGTGCTAGAAACGCGGACGGTGCATCAAACAGGCCCAATTGCCTTCACTGAAACGACCACGTTGCCCAAGCTGTTTGATGAAGATTCCAATAGGTGCGTTCTGCTTCAAACTGATGAGCGCGAGGATCAAACTCGGCGCATACTGACCGCCACGGTGGCCTCGCGGGCGGGCAACGTGGACATTGGCCCCATCATCCGGCGACATCACGCGATCCAGAGAGCTTTGGAGCAGATTCAAATTATCATACCATTCGCGGATACGCTGGCGCAGAAGTTTCCAACGGCTCGAACCGAGGCACGCCGGGCGTTCGGACACATGCTCTCGGTCATTGAATCCAGCGCCCTTCTCCATCAATTCCAGCGCCAGCGGCAGGACGGCAAGATCGTGGCGTCCCTACAGGATTATCAGCTTGCCCGGCGGCTGTTGGCCGACCCAATGTCCCGTCTTTTGGGGCGGGCCTTATCGCCGGCGGCGCAGCGGTTCCTTGACCGGCTTAAGCCGCGCGTGGCAGGCAGGGACACATTCACGACGCGCGACGCGGGGAAAGGCGAACCGGCCAGCGAGCAGGCAATACGGAGCTGGTTGCGTGAACTGTCCGACCTAGACCTTGTTGAAGTAGTCGAACCGCCCCACGGCCCGAAGGCTGCGGTCTGGCGCATGGTTTTGGAGGCCGAAAGCCCGGACGCCGGCTCCGTACTGCCAGACTTGGAGACCACATAATGTTCACTCGTGCATTTCCCGCTTTCGGCTTTTCGGCAAGCATTCTGCGCAATATCCATGCGGGAAAAAGCCGAAACAAGGCGTTTTTTTCGGCTACTTTCGGCTTTTCGCCTTTTGGGTTAGCCGAAAAGCCGAAACAAAGCCGAAAATTCGGGCTACTTTCGGCTTTTCCTCAATGTTCATGCGGGTTTTGTGCTTGTCGAAATAACAAAAGTGGAAAATCCACTATGGAGAAAAGTTATGCTTGACCTGGATGCCATCTTTGCTGATGACCCGTTGCCCATCTTGCCGGTTTTGCGGGCCAAAACGGCCCCGGCAGAGCCTACCCACGGGCCATCCGTCGCCAAGAAAGCGCCGCAAACGGCGGCTAATGAAGCCGTTTTAGGCGTCCCGAACCGGAATACGCCCTTAAACCGCCGCAATATCGCCTGGACGGCCCTGCTCAAAGTGGAACCGGACGCCGGTATCCGCCAAAGGGTATGGCGCGCCGCTGAGCAGCAAGAGCGCGACTGGGCCTTTCTGATCCGCGATCACGGCTACCCGGCGGGCTGGTTCCTCTTCGCCGGCGTAGACGCCTGGTTGCGCCAGCACAAGGCCAAGGGCATCGTCCTGGAGGGCTTCGCCGATGAAATTGCAAGTTGGTGTCTATGCGATGCGCCGATGGAGACATAATGTCCTTTTTTGCAACAACTTCGAAACGGGACATTCCTGGCGGGAACGCCCAACGAACTTTGAAGTTTCCGCCCGCGCCGCGCCCGGCCAAGCCGCCAAGGGCGCCGCCGGAACGCTGGATTTTTTCGTTCGAGCCTTTCGGGCCGGAAAACGTGCCGCCAGTGGTGCGTATCCGCAGGCTGTTGAAATTCGCTGGTCGGGTTTGTTGCTTGCGGGCCAAAATCCTTGCCGGGCCAGAGCCAGTGTTATCGCCTTCGATAAGGGTTCCACCGCCGGATTATGTTGCGGCTTGCGCGGCGCGACAATCAACACCAACGGCAACAATTCCACCGCCCGATTTTCCGGCGGCGGAGGCGGCACGAAAACCAACTTAAAGAGAGAGCAAATCATGGACGAAAAACCACAAACTGCCGACGATCCGCTGCTTCAAGCGATTCAAGAATGCTGGCCGCGCCTGCCGGCGGGAATCCGGGAGGCAATCGCCGCGATGACGGTTCATTGTGCTGACCGAAGCGACCAACCGGCGCGGAGGACACGGCATCGCGTGTACACGTCCGACCAGATTATGACACTGAAGGCGAAAATTACCGCAGTAGTTTCTGAAAGTCCAACACTGCCGCACCGGATGATCGCGGCGCGAATTGGAATCGCCCTGAGCACATATCGACATTTACGGTTGCACGTGCCCGGCC
>JAJZKJ010000362.1 GCA_021804195.1 Acidobacteriota bacterium | reverse complement strand
GAAATATTGGCCCGAGCGCTGAATTTGTCCGTTGCGGATGTAATGGGCAAAGAACACGCCCCGGCCGGCCAATCGCGCCCCAGCGAAGTGGAAGTTCGTGAAGGCGCTCCGATTGCCAAGTAAGCGCGAAGCGCATCGGTGCCGCTTCGCGTCATAGAGCACCGGGCGATGACCCGGTGGTTGGCAGGCGGCGGTGGATCAATCACCGGATTACCATCCGGTGCGCGGGGGAGACTTTTCCGTTGCGCACCGGCGCGTTATAAGATAGGGGCGATTGAGAAATGTGCCGCGAGGCTATGTCACAAGTATCATGAAAGAATCCACACATTATGAGTAACACACTTGTAGATTTGTTCGTTCCCGGCCTGGGGGAATCTGTTACCGAGGCCCGCATTGCCAGTTGGGTAAAAGCCGATGGCGATTTCGTCCTCGCCGATGACGTAGTGGCCGAGCTGGAAACGGATAAGGCCACCGTTGAATTGCCCGCCGGTACGCAGGGAGTGCTGCGTATCGTCAAAACCGCCGGCCAGACAGTTAATGTCGGTGACGTTGTCGCCCGCCTTGAACCAGGTGCCAAGGCCGCCGCTAAAACACCAACGGCCGCTCCTGCGACCGCTGCAACAAAACCCACCGGCGGTGACCGGGCCGCACATAAGACGCTTTCCCCATCGGTGGAACGCATGGTAAAAGAAAACAATATTGACCCGGCGGCGGTTTCGCCTACGGGACCGGGCCACCGCATCACCAAGGGGGATGTGGTGCAGTATCTGGAGACACGCAGTAGTGCGCCGACGCCGGCGGTCACGGCGGCACCGGTCGCCGCCGCGCGGCCAACCCCGGTTAAGCCACCGGTCGCGGCCTCGGCCATCCAGGGCGACGGCCCCGAAGAAACCCGCGTGGAAATGTCAAAATTGCGTGAAACCATCGCCCGCCGTCTCGTGGAAGCGCAGCACAACGCGGCCATCCTGACAACCTTTAATGAAATTGATATGTCTGCGGTGATGGCCCTGCGTGAGAAATACAAAGAGAAATTTGAAAAAACGCATAGTGTGGGTCTGGGCTTCCTCTCCTTTTTCGCCCGGGCCGCATGTGCCGCCGCCAAGGCTGTCCCCATTGTCAATGCCCAACTGCAAAATCGGATTGTTATTTATAAAAACAATGTCCATCTGGGCGTGGCGGTGGCCACGGAAAAAGGCCTGGTGGTGCCGGTGGTGCGTTATGCCAATAAACTTTCCATGGCCCAGATTGAAGCGGAAATTAAACGCCTGGCGCAACGCGCCCGCGAAGGCAAAATTACGCTGGATGAACTGGGCGGCGGCACGTTTACCATCACCAACGGCGGCGTATTCGGGTCGCTGTTGTCCACGCCGATTTTGAATCCGCCGCAGAGCGCTATTCTGGGTCTGCATAAAATAGAAAAACGCGCCGTCGTGGTGAATGATCAAATTGTCATCCGCCCCATGATGTATGCGGCACTTTCCTACGATCATCGCATCATTGACGGCCAGCAGGCGGTGAGTTTTCTGGTGCACATAAAAGAATCCATGGAAGACCCCACAAGATTGCTACTGGAAATTTGACAAACTTTTGTGACCCCAGTGCCCGCCGCCGTCCGCGATTACGCAGCGCTACGCCGTCGCGGGAAAGACCATTTCCCCTATCCCGCCCCGGCGCGATACACTATGGCGCACGCGCTCGTAGCTCAATTGGATAGAGCATCCGCCTTCTAAGCGGAATGTTCCGGGTTCGAGTCCCGGCGAGCGCAGTTTCATTTTGCCCTTGATTATCGCAGCTTTCCTGCATGGATAGCGGCTTTGCTTCACTTGTCCCATTTTCGGCGTTCGCGCCATTAGGCGCTACCGTGCGCCACTGTTTATCACACAAAAGCGCCCCACGGCGCGCCATACGATTTGTGTCCGCTTGGCCGGGCAGCGCCACGGCATTTACCGGCAGGCCGTTGGTGCCGGTTTTCAACGCCATCGCGGTTTGCTTTTCGGCTTGTGGATTGTCCAAGCCCGGCAGGTTGTCCAGCGCCCGGCCTGTATCGGCCATGCCAACGTGCGAGTAAACCGCAAAGGTCAGCTTTGGATCACTATGCCGCGCAAGCTCTTGGCAAACCTTGACGCTCGCGTTGCTTTTCACCAGCCGGGTAATGTACGTGTGCCGCAAGGCGTGAAAATCGGCGTACCGGCCAGCGGCATCGCTGTACAGGCAAAAGCCCGATTGTTCCCGTTCGGCACGCTCCGCATCGGTGGCCGCGTCGCCGATATACTTGGCCCGGGCGCTGGCAAGGTCGGCTTGCATCACCTTGCAGGTTTTTTCCGGCATGGCGAATACCGGCGTACCGGCGGCCTTGCCCGCAATGAATGTCCGCAGCGCGTCCGCAAGGTCTCGGCGAATCGGTTGAATATCTTCCCGGCGGTGCTTGCTGAATCCGGCCTTAACCGTGATTGTCGGCGGTTGGCCGTCAAGGTTAAAACTCTCCGGCGTCAGGCTTTCAATCTCGGCCCGGCGAAAGCCCGTGCCGACGGCCACGCGGTAGGCCATGGCTCGGTCAGGCCCGGCAATGCCCAGTATCATCGGCCCGGATTCAGCCGCGGCAATCATCGCGTTGACCTCGGCATCGCTCAAGGCCCGGCGGTCATGGCGTCGGTCAGTGCGGACGTTAAACTTGGTCAGGTGTGCCAGCGGATCAGATTGTATGCGGCCATCGCGGCAGGCCCAGCGTGTGAACGCCTTAACGGCCTTGGCCAGGTGGTTACAGGTTTGAAGCGACAGCCCGGCGGCTTTCTCGGCGGCAATCGCGGCTTGCACGTTGCCCGGTCGAATGTCGGCGAGAAACTTGGCGTTGCCGGCGGTGAATATCCGCAGGGCATCACGATACATCATGCCAACGTGCTTTTCGGTCAAGCCCCTTGCCAGCATGGCGCTTTTCCAGTCGGACAGGTGCTCGGCCAAGGTTTTACCGGCGGCCAGCGTGCTACCGGCCAGCAGGCCCCAGCGGGCCAAGGTTTCGGTAGTCTGATGCGGCAAGGTTTCCAGCCAGCGGGAAGTATCCTGCGGCAGCGTTTCGCCGGAAGCCCGGCAGTCAATCAGGCGCTGCACGTTGCGGCCAAGGGATTCGGTCAGGCGCTTATCCGCAAAGCCCGGCAATCGCATGATCCGCCCGTCAGCGGTGCGTAACTCGGCGTAAAACTTGTCGTATGGAATTTGTCGCCCGTCGGCGGTTCGGCGTGCTGGTCGATAGATTCGCATGATTCACCTGCCTTTGCTTGGTTTGAATTCAACAGAAACATTGAGCGCCGCCAGCAGCTTACTGGCGGTGCGTAACGTCAATGATTGATTGCCGTTTAGGAATCGACAGATAGCCGCGTCCGATACGCCGGATGCGATTCCCAGCCGATATTGCGACACGCCGGAAATGGGACAAG
>JAJZKJ010000361.1 GCA_021804195.1 Acidobacteriota bacterium | reverse complement strand
GGATGCGGCCGATGCGCCGGTCAAGGTCAGCACGGAATAGGAGAACGCTCAGGGATAAGCATCGCATAGCGGCGTTGGAACCCGCTCGGCTCTGCTCGCTTCTCCCTGAGCGCTCAAGAACATTCGAGTTCTAGGAGCGGCCCTATGAGCGAACCCTCGCCTGCCAGCATAACGGACGCGCCCGGCGCGGCTGTGCCGGAGACAACGTTCGAACTCTGGAGCGAAGCCGAGCGCGAAGCGGTGCGGGGAAAAATCATCGCCGAGCTGCGCACCTGCTTTGATCCGGAAATCCCGGTCAATATTTACGACCTTGGCCTGATTTATGAGGTGCGGGTTGAACCGGCGCGCAAAATTTACATTCAGATGACGCTGACTTCCCCCGGATGCCCTTCGATTTTTCAGATGCCGGGCGAAGTGGAAGACAAGGCGCGGCTGGCCGCGGGAGGGGCCGAATGCAAGGTGGAAGTCGTCTGGACGCCAACCTGGACCAAGGATATGATGAGCGAAGCCGCGAAGCTGCAACTGGGTCTTGACTGACTAAGCGATTGGATTCTTCCGCATCGCGCGTGATGGAAGCGACGCCAGAATATGAAATTCAGTTCTCAGGAAGAATATGGCCTGCGCTGTCTGCTGCAGCTCAGCCGGCCGCATGACGGCAACGCCGTCCCCGCGGAGTTGACCATTCCCGAAATCAGCCGCTGTACCGGGCTTTCGGAGCCGTATGTCGCCAAGCTGATGGGCATTTTGCGGCGCGGCGGGCTGGTGAAAAGCGTGCGCGGCCAGGCCGGCGGCTACGCCCTGGCGCGGCAACCGGAACAGATTCCCGTGGGCGAAGCGCTGGCGGTGCTGGGCGGACGGCTGTTTGCCTCCGATTTCTGCGACCGCCATCCCGGCCACGCGCACACCTGCACGCAGTCGGATGACTGCTCGATCCGGTCTTTATGGGGCGCGGTGCAGCAGGTGGTGGACCGGGTGCTGAATCACACCACGCTGCGCGATCTCATGGGCAATGAGCGCCAGATGGCGAAGCTGGCGAATCATCTGGTATCCATCAGCGAGAGCCTGCCCGTGATGGCCAAACCGGCGCGCACGCAGTAAGCTTCGGCGCATACGGCCCGGCCCGGGAGAGCATTGATATGCCGGCAATCCTGGAAGCTCCGGAAACCATTCCCGCAACTCAGCCCTCCGTTCCCGGCTCCATTCCTTCGCTGCCTCATATTGTTATTGTGGGCGCCGGTTTTGGCGGGCTTTATGCGGCGCGGGAGCTGCGCCACGCCCGCGCCCGCGTCACCCTGCTCGACCGGCGCAATTTTCATCTTTTCCAGCCGCTGTTATATCAGGTCGCCACCGCCGCGCTGTCGCCCGGCAATATCGCATACCCGATACGGGCGATTCTGCGCGGACAGCCGAACACCCAGGTGCTGCTGGCCGAGGTGACAGGCGTGGATGTGGACGCCCGGCAGCTTGTGCTGGCGAGCGCGGAAGACGAGCCGGAGACGCGGCTGGATTACGACTATCTGATCCTGGCGCCGGGAGCGCGTGATTCCTATTTCGGCCATGATCAATGGGCGCAATGGGCGCCCGGACTGAAAAGCCTGGAAGAGGGACTGGAGCTGCGGCGGCGATTGCTGCTGGCCTTTGAGCATGCCGAACGGGAAAGCGACGCCGCCCGCCGGCGCGAGCTGCTGACCGTGGCCATCATCGGCGGCGGACCCACGGGAGTTGAAATGGCCGGCGCCATCGCCGAAATCGCGCGCCAGGTGATGCGCCATGATTTCCGCGCCATTGATCCGGCGGAAACCCGGGTGGTGCTGATCGAGGCCGGCGCGCGCATTCTGCCAGCCTTTGCGCCGGAATTAAGCCAGCGCGCGGCGGAGGCGCTGCGCAAGCGGGGCGTGGAATTGTGGCTGCACACGCCGGTCACCGCCATCCAGGCGCGGGAACTGCTGGCCGGGCGGGAGCCAAATATGCAATCCCTGCGCGCGGGTCTAATCGTCTGGGCGGCCGGGGTGCGGGCTTCCGCGCTGGGCGAATCGCTGGGCGTGGCCCTCGAACGCGGCGGCCGGGTGCGGGTGCGGGCGGATTTATCGCTGCAGAACCATCCCGAAGTTTTTATCATCGGCGATCTGGCCTGGTGCGCGGGCGCCGATGGCGCGCCGCTGCCCGGCCTGGCGCCGGTGGCGATGCAACAGGGCCGCCATGCCGCCGGCAACATCCTACGGGCGCTGCGCGCCGCCCAGGCGCAGGGCGGGGATGAATTCGTGCCTGGCGCCGCATTCTACCGGCCTTTTCATTATTTCGACAAAGGCAATCTGGCGACGATCGGCAAAGCCGCGGCCGTGGGCCAGTGGGGACGCTTCCAGCTGTGGGGCCTGCCCGCCTGGCTGGTCTGGGTGGGCGTGCATATCCGGTATCTGATTGGCTTTCGCAACCGGCTGGTGGTGTCGCTGGAATGGCTGTGGGCGTATCTGACCTCGCAGCGCGCCGCCCGGCTGATCACCAATCAAGCCCGGCAATAAACGCCGCACGGCATCATCCTCCGGCCGATTCATGCACACAGAAATCTGCTAAACGCCCGGAGTGAGCACCGGCTGGCTGGGGCTCTCGGCCGCACGCTTGCGGCGGCCGGAGCCCTGAAAAATAGATAAAAAACCGGTCGTGAAATAGCCCACCACGAAGATCAGGAGAAAAGGCAGCGTGAGGTAGTTCTCATTGACGATGGCATACCAGGTGACCCAGGCAAAGGCCGTTCCGAGGGCCAGTTCGAGCAGCGGCGACCAGCCGATCTTGCGCCGGTAGCGGATGGCGGCGGGACGGTCAACCGCCTTATCGGCCCTGGATTCGATGCGGAATTTGGGGGTGCGCTTGAACGAGCTTTTAATGCCCAGCAGGGCCTCGATCACGGCCCGCGAATTGGTCACGGTGAGGCCGATGCCAATCGCCATCACCAATGGCATATAGAACAGCGTCTTGCGCCAGGCGCCGGGATAGAGCTCGCGCTGCGCGGCCACATAGAACGACGAAATGGACATCGTCGAGGCGATGAACAGCGGCAGGTCCAGATAGAGCATCTGGAACCAGCCCTGATAGAAGCGCACGATCATCGCCGGCAACAGCAGGACGCAGAGCGCGATCATCAGCGGATAGGAAATATTGGCGGTCAGGTGCCACCAGGCCTCCAGTTTCCTGTTCCAGCTCACATCCCGGCGGCGCATGAGCCGGGGAAGAACTTTTTTCGAGGTTTGGATCAGCCCCTTGGCCCAGCGGGCCTGCTGCACTTTAAACGCATTCATCTCCACCGGCAGCTCGGAGGGGCATTCAACGTCGGGCAGGTAAAGAAAACGCCAGCCCCGCAGCTGGGCGCGGTAGGAAAGATCGGTATCTTCGGTCAGGGTGTCATGCTGCCAGCCGCCGGCATCTTCAATGGCGGCG